>JBJTPA010000039.1:0-10831 GCA_046074885.1 Planctomycetaceae bacterium | reverse complement strand
CGCTCGCCGCCGCGGGCGACGCCGCCTCCGACGATGCGGCGGCCGCACCGGCGGTCGGCGCGACGAGGCGGCGCGGGTCGCAGCCCCGTCTCGGCACGGGCCGCGGCGCCGCATCGGCCGACGACGCTGCTCCCGCGACCTCCGGCCGCGCCGACGCGCGGGCCGCCGCGCCGCCGCCCCGCGGCCGGGACGAGGACGGGCCGCCGGGACGGCTCGCCGGCGGAGGCCGCGGCCCCGCGCGGGCCCCGGTCGCCAACGGCGCCGGAGGCGGGTCGGGCCGTCCCGCGGCCGCGATCGCCGGCACAGCCGGACCCGCCGGCCCGGCCGCGGACGCGCCCCAGGAGGCCGCGTTCGGCCCGCGCGCGGTCGGCCGTGCCGCGGGCGGCGACGCGGGCCCGCGACTCGTCGCCGCGCTGCCGGGCCTCGGTCGCGGCGCGTCCGGCTCGGGCCCCGACGACGGCGAGGAGCAACTCTCCGTGGCCCGGCCCACCGGGACGGCGGGCGGCCCGCGGCGCGACGACGAGGACGAGGATGGTCCGGCATCGACCGGCCTCAAGCCGCCCGAGCGGATCGCCGTCGTGCCGCTGCCCCCCGAGTCCCGCGTCCGCGACGTGGCCGAGGCCTTCGCGCGGCGGGGCCGCGACGCGCGCGACCCCCGGCGGTCGGATCCCCGCGTCCGCCGCGTCGACGAGGTCATCGACCGCGGCCTCGCCTTCCTGGCGCGGGCCCAGCAGGCCGACGGCCGCTGGAGCCTCGGACGGTTCGCCGGCTCGGCGCCGGCCGACGCGCCGGAACTCACGAGTGACACCGCGGCCACCGGCCTCGCGCTGCTGGCCTTCCTCGGCGCCGGCCACGACCACTTCGACGGCCCGCACCGCGACACGGTCCGCCGCGGACTCGAGTTCCTGCTCGCCGTGCAGAAGCCCGACGGCGACCTCTACCTGCCGGCCGACGAGCTCTCCAACTCCTGCGCCTGGCTCTACAGCCACGGCATCGCGTCGATCGCGCTGTGCGAGGCGGTGGGCATGACCGGCGACCCGCTCGTGCGGCCCGCCGCGGCGCGGGCGTGCGGCTTCATCGCCGCCAGCCGGCATCCCGGGCGCGGCGGCTGGCGCTACATCCCCCGCGGCGACGCCGACCTCTCCGTGAGCGGCTGGATGCTCGTGGCGCTGCGGAGCGGCGCGCTGGCGGGCGTGGAGACCGACCCGCGGGCGCTCGACGGCGTGCGCACGCTGCTGCAGGCGGCGGCGACCGCGGACGACCCGACCCGCTACTCCTACAACCCGCGCAAGCCGGACCAGCGCGCGGGCGAGGCGTCGGGCCTGTGCATGACCGCGGTGGGCGCGCTCATGCGGCTGCACACCGGCGCGCGGCCGGACGATCCGCGGGTCGCGGCCGCCGCCCGCATGCTGGCCGCGCGGCGGCCGACCTACGACGACCGCGGCCGCGACTCCTACCTCTGGTACTACGCCTCGCAGGTACTCGTGCACACCGGCGGCTCAGGCTGGGACGACTGGTACGCCGCGCTCGTCGACGCGCTGGCCGGCGCGCAGGAGACGGCCGGGCCGCGGGCGGGCAGCTGGGATCCGCTGGGGCCGCACCCCGACCGCTGGGGCCGCTGGGGCGGGCGGGTCTACGTCACGGCCCTGCACCTGCTCGCGCTCGAGGTGCCGGACCGCCGGCTGCCGACCTACACCGCCGCCGAGTGAGCCTCACGGCTCCGCGGGCTTGGCGAGCGCCTTCGGCTCGGCCGCCGGCTTGAGCCTCCACTGCGCGAACGGCAGCTCGCGCGAGTCGCGGCCGATCGCCCCGCCGAGCAGCAGGCGGTCGATCCGCGCGAGATCGACGACGCTGGTGCCGAAGGCGCGGCTGTGGCCGCGGAGCAGGTTGCCCTCCACGCCGCCCGCCACGAGCGTCACCCGGCGGCCGTCGGCGGCCACGCCCTGCACGACGAGCCCCTCCGGCTCGGGCTCCGGCCCGGCCGCCGGACCGCCCTCGGGCGGCGGTGTCTCCGGGTGGAGCCAGATCAGCCGGGCGACCTGCGACCGCGGCAGCTGCTTGACGACGTCGCGCACGTCGAAGCTCACGCTCGCGTCGTCCACCCGCACGAGGCGGCCCCGCAGGTAGTCGCCGTCCACCAGCCGCAGGAGGTGCGTCGGCGGGCGGTCCCGCTGCATCCGCGGCTGCGTCAGCAGCCGGTCGCGGAGCGTCTTGTCGAGCGTGCGGCTCGCCGCCGTCGGCAGCAGTTCGACCGCCTTGACCAGCGCCGCGGGCACCCGCACCGCCTCCGCAGCGTCCGCCGCCAGCGGCGAGCGGAGGGTCACCGCGTCGGCGTCGATCGACTCGATGCGGCAGGGCGCGGTGTCGCCGCTCCGCAGCACGACGACCGCGGGATACTCGGCCCGCGGATCGACCGCGACTTCGGCCGCGCCAGCGAGCCGCGCGTGGGCCTGCAGGGCCTGCTCGAGGACCTCGCGGCCGGCCACGCTGATCGGGCCGCGGGCCAGGGCCACGTCGCGCGGGTTCGCCCCCGCGCCGTCGGTGACCTTCAGCCGCACGATCGTCCCGACCCGGCCGCGGAGGAGTTGCGTCACGGTCTCGTTGTCGAGGTCCCGCGTCTCGACGAAGCGCGCATTCTCCGCAGGCGCGATCGCGACGATCCGGTCGCCGGCGGCGATGCGGCCGTCCCGCGCGGCCGCCCCGTCCTCGGTCATCATCGCCACGGCGAAGAAGCCCCCGCCGTCGCGATCCACGAGGGCCCCCATGCCGCCCACCTCCGCATCGGCCGGCCGCTTCTCCGGCCGGCGCTGCACGTACTCGACCTCGGCGTCCACCGCGCCGGCCAACGCCGCGGCGTTCGCGCTCCCCAGCGGCCGCCAGGCGACGCCCTCCGTCCCGTCGCGGCCGACGATGCAGCCGCGGATCCGGTCCTCGCCGACGACGAGCGTGCCCACGCGGCCCGCCGGATCCTGTCGCCCCGCGAGGGGCTGCAGGGAGCGGATCGCGACGATCCCGTCGCGGGGCACCGCCACCGCGGCGTCCACGCCGCGCCTCCGCACCCAGACGGCGCGGTCATCGACCTTCACGAGGTCGCCCGTGAGCGTGCTTCCATCCACGGCGACCACGCGGACCGCCCCCTCGGCGGCCGCCTCGTCGCCGACCGGGAACCGGATCTCCTCGACGTCCGCCGCCGCCACGCGCCGCGTCTCGCCGCCCCGCGTCAGCACGTACTCGCCCGGCGCCGCCTCGAAGGACGTCACCGCGAAGCCCTCGAGCGGCCCGGTCCGCGCGACGATCGCGGTCTCCGCGACGGGCCGCAGCGTCGGCTCCTCGCCGCGCCACGGCGTGACCTCGATCCGCTCGAGGCACAGGTCGCCGCCGGTGAGCTCGAGGCGGAAGCGGCCCGACGGCCGTGCCCCGTCGCCCGCCGGCAGCCGCACCTCGTGGGCCTGCCGCGCGGCGGCCCCCGCGGCCTCGGGCAGCACCGCGGCCAGCCGCCCGCGCTCCTGATCGACGAACAGCACCACCCGCAGCGCGTCGCCCCGCCACTCGACCGCGGGCAGCGGCTCGATCGCGGCCCGGCCGCCGCCCCGGCGCACGAGCATCATGCCGCCCGCCGCGTCGCCGCCCACCGCATGGAGCACGTAGCCGTCGTCGGCGGGCCGCTCGGCCGCCGCCACGGCGAGGCGGAATTCCGCCGCGCGCCGCCGCGACATCCGGATGTCGTAGCGGGCCCGCCCCGTGGCGGCCACGTCACGGGTCACGGCCGCGCCGGCCTTGTCGGTCATGATCCTGCCCGCCTCCTCCCGCCACGAGCCCGCGGGCGCCTGGTCCCAGCCGGCGAGGCCGGACGGCCCCACGTAGGAGCCGCCCCCCTCGCAGGCCCGCGAGATCGCCGCCACCTCGCCGCGCGCGATCCACAGCCGCGCCGGCCCGTCCGGCCCCCGGAAGCCCACCACCATCGCGTCGGCGTCGAGCGACTCGATCGTGGCGGCGAGCACGTCGCCGCCGCGGAGGTGCACGAACGGGCCCGCGGCTTCCGGCCGCCTCGCCGGCGCCGCGAACGCGACCCCCGACACCTCGCCGAGGTGGAACTCGAACGGAGCCGCGAACCTCGGCGACTTCCAGAGCAGCGTGTCGCGCGCGCCGCCGGGCACCTCCGGCGCGGGCTCGAGGTCGCCCGCCAGGCTGCCGCCCCCCGCCTCGAGCCGGCCCGCGGCGGGCCGAGCCGCGTCGTCCCCGGCGACGGCGAACGACGTGAGCGCCAGGATCGCGGCGGCGGCCGCGTGGAATCGCGTCATCGACATCGCCGGGCCTCTCATGCGAGTTCGAACACGGCCTCGATCTCCACCGCCACGCCCGCCGGCAGCGAGGCCGCGCCCAGGGCGCTCCTCGCCCCGACGCCCAGGGCCGGACCCCAGACCTCGGCGAACAATTCGCTGCAGCCGTTGATGACGTGCGGGTGCTGTTCGAAGTCGGGCGTGGAATTGACGAGGCCGACGAGCTTCACGACGCGGCCGACGCGGTCGAGGTCGCCGAGCGTGGCGCGGAGCGTGGCGAGGATCGCGAGCCCGGCCTGCCGGGCCGCCGCCTTGCCCGCGTCGGCGTCGAGTCCGGCGCCGACCTTGCCCTTGACGAGCGAGCCGTCCGGCAGGAGGGGCAGGTGGCCCGACACCCACGCCTGCCGGCCCACGACGAGGCACGGCGCGTAGGCGCTGAGCACCTTCGGCGGCGGGGGCAATACGAGGCCGAGAGCGGCGACGCGTTCCTCGGGCGTGGGCATGGAAGCTCCTGGCGGGCGTCGCGAGCCGATCCAGAGAATGTACCGCCGCCGCCGCGGAAAAGCATGACCGCGACCTGACGCCCCCGGGGCCGGAGGCTCGTGCGGTAGACTTCAAACCTCCATTCCGTCGCCTCCCCGGAGCCTCCCCGTGAAGCCCGCGTTCCGCGGCCCCCTGGTGCTCGCCACCCTCGCCCTGCCCGCCCTCGCCACCGCCGCCCGCGCCGAGGCGCCGCCGGAGGGCTTCGCGCCCCTCTTCAACGGCACCGACACGGGCGGCTGGCGGGGCAAGGTGGACGGCTACGAGGTGGTGGACGGCACGCTGCACTGCAAGCCCGGCCACGGCGGCAACGTGTTCACGGAGGGCGAGTACGACGATTTCGTGCTGCGGTTCGAGTTCAAGCTCGCGCCCGGCGCCAACAACGGCCTCGGCATCCGCATGCCGCCCACGGGCGACGCCGCCTTCGCGGCGATGGAACTGCAGATCCTCGACGACGCGCATCCGAAGTACGCGTCGATCGCGCCCTGGCAGGCGCACGGGTCGATCTACGGCGTGGTCGCCGCCGAGCGCGGCTGCCTGAAGCCGGCCGGCGAGTGGAACGTCGAGGAGGTCACGGTGCAGGGCTCGCGGGTGAAGGTGGTCGTCAACGGCAAGACGATCGTGGACGCGGACGTGGCGGAGTTCCGCGACGGGAAGAAGCCGACCGCGGACGGCAAGCCCCACCCCGGCCTCGCGCGCACGAAGGGGCACATCGGCTTCCTCGGCCACGGCGACGAGATCTGGATCCGCGCCATGGCCATCAAGCCGCTCGCCGGCCCGGCGGGCTCCTGATCCCGCATGCGGCTGCTCGTCACCGGTCACCGCGGGCAACTCGGCACGGAGCTGATGCGGGTCTGCGCCGCCCGCGGGCTCGACGCGGCCGGCTTCGACATCGACACCGTGGACGTCACCGACCGCCGCGCGGTGGCCGAGGCCGTCGCCGCCGCCCGGCCCGACGCGGTGATCCACTGCGCGGCGTGGACCGCCGTGGACGCCTGCGAGTCCGATCCCGACAGGGCGTTCCGCGCCAACGCGACGGCCGTCCGGTGGGTGGCCGAGGCCTGCGCCGCGGCGCGGGCCCACCTCGTCCACCTCAGCACCGACTACGTCTTCGACGGCACGAAGCCGACGCCCTACGTCGAGACCGACGCGCCGAACCCGCGCAGCGTCTACGGCAAGTCGAAGCTCGCCGGCGAGGTCGAGGCGCTGAGGCACCCGGCCGCCGCCGTGGCCCGCACGTCGTGGGTCTGCGGGGCGGCCGGCAACAACATGGTGAAGACGGTGCTGCGGCTCGTGCGCGAGGGCAGGCCGCTGGCGTTCGTCTCCGACCAGACGGGCCATCCGACGTTCACGGCGGACCTCGCCCCCGCGCTCCTGCGGCTCGCGGCCGACCGGCGCTCGGGAATCTTCCACGTCACCAACCAGGGCGCCGTGAGCTGGTGCGGCTTCGTCCGCGAGATCGTGCGGCTCGCGGGGGGTGATCCCGCGACGGTCCGGGCGATCACGACGGCGGAGCTCGACCCGCCGCGGCCCGCGCCGCGGCCGGCCAACAGCGTGCTCGCCGACGCGGCCTGGCGGGCGGCCGGCTACCCGCCGCTCCGCGACTTCCGTGCCCCGCTCGCGGAACTCCTCGCCGAGCTCGGCTGACCCGCGTGTCGAGCCCGGCCCGGCGTCGCCTCGACCGTGGCTTGCGGCCTTTTTATACGGCTCCCGCATGAGCCTCTCGCTTCCGCGATCACCTCGGCTCGTGGCCCAGTCGCCTCGCGACTGGAATCCGGCCCGTGGATCGACCGCACCATCCGGTTGCGAGGCAACCGGACCACGGGTCGGACCACGCGTGAGGATCAAGTGTGACCCGTATGACTCCCGGCCATGCGCACGAACGCAGACGCCACGACCGACGACACGCTCGCCCCCGCGGCTTCGGCGACGGCCCCCGCGGCGGCGTCAGCCGAGTTCCTCGAGGTCGGCGAGGTCCTTGAGCCGCCCCGCCACACGCGTTCGGCGTTCTCCGCCGTCGGCCGCACCCAGAGTTCGATGTCGAGCGTGGCCCGAACATGCCCGTGCGCGGCCAGCGCATGGGCGCCGATGACGATGTGCTCAACGCCCGCGTCGCGAAAGGCTTTCAGAATCTCGACGAAATGTGGATTCATCCAGTTTCGCTCCGGTGAGTTCCCAGGCCTGCCTGGTCACCTCCCAGCACAGTGCGATCCGCTCCGACGGGGTCAGGTGGGAGTAGTCGGCCCGGGGCTCCGGATCACCGACCCGGCCGACCCACACAGGCCACGTGGAGCGATCGCAGGCGGCCGCCCCGAGGGACTCGTGGGGATCGTCGGTCGGCAGGATGCTCTTGCCCGGCATGCCGCAAGTTTACCCCCCGGCCGATTCCCCTGCTTGCCGGCGGCCACGCGGGATATTCTGTGCGATTCCTTCCCGCACACCGGAGCCCAGCGCCGTGCGCCGCATCGACCTCTCCGCCCACGGCATCACCGTCACCGACGTCCGCCGCAACCTCGCCCCCGCCGAGCTCTACGCCGAGGCCCTCCGCGGCGAGCCCGACTCCGCGCTCGCCGACTCGGGGGCCCTCATCGCCTACTCGGGCTCGAAGACCGGCCGCTCCCCCAAGGACAAGCGGGTGGTCCGCCACCCGGAGAGCGAGCACGACGTCTGGTGGGGCCCGGTCAACGTGCCGATCGACGACGACGTCTTCCAGGTGAACCTCGAGCGGGCCAAGGACTACCTCAACACGCGGCCCCTCCTCTACTGCGTCGATGCCTTCGCCGGCTGGGACCCGCAGCACCGGCTCAAGGTCCGCGTCATCTGCTCGCGGCCCTACCACGCGCTGTTCATGCACACGATGCTCATCCGCCCCACGCGGGAGGAACTGGCGGCCTTCGGCGACCCCGACGCCGTCATCTACAACGCCGGCCGCTTCCCGGCCAACCGCCACACCGCCGGCATGACGTCGAAGACGAGCATCGACCTCTCGCTCGAGACGAAGGAGATGGTGATCCTCGGCACCGAGTACGCCGGCGAGATGAAGAAGGGCGTGTTCACGCTCCTCAACTACTTCGCCCCGAAGCGGGGCATCCTCTCGATGCACTGCTCGGCCACGGCCGACCGCCAGACCGGCGCCTCCTCGCTCCTCTTCGGCCTCTCGGGCACCGGCAAGACCACGCTCTCGGCCGACCCCACGCGGCTCCTCGTCGGCGACGACGAGCACTGCTGGAGCGACTCCGGCATCTTCAACATCGAGGGGGGCTGCTACGCGAAGGCGATCGACCTCACGCCCGAGACGGAGCCCGACATCTTCCAGGCCCTGCGGTTCGGCGCGGTCCTCGAAAACGTGGTCTACGACGAGGAGAGCCATCACGTCGACTTCCACGACACGAGCATCACGCAGAACACCCGCGGGGCATACCCGATCGAGTTCATCCGCAACGCGAAGATCCCCTGCGTGGCGGGCCATCCGACCGACGTCGTCTTCCTCACCTGCGACGCCTTCGGCGTGCTGCCGCCCGTGAGCCGCCTCACGCCCGGGCAGGCGATGTACCACTTCATCAGCGGCTACACGGCGAAGGTGGCTGGCACGGAGATGGGCGTGACGGAGCCGCAGGCCACGTTCTCCCCCTGCTTCGGCGGGCCGTTCCTCGTCTGGCACCCGATGAAATACGCGGGGCTGCTCGCGGAGAAGATCCGCCGCCACGATGCACGGGTCTGGCTCGTGAACACGGGCTGGAGCGGCGGCGCCTACGGGATCGGCAAGCGGATGAAGCTCGCGCTCACCCGCGCGATCGTGGACGCGATCCATGCCGGGAGCCTCCGCGACGCGCCCGTGGCCCGCGACCCGGTGTTCGGGCTCGACGCGGTGACCGCGTGCCCGGGCGTGCCGCCGGAGGTGCTCGTGCCGAAGAAGGCCTGGGCCGACGCGGCCGCCTACGAGGCCACGGCGAAAAAACTCGCCGGCCTGTTCGCGGCGAACTTCGCGCAATACTCGGCCCAGGTGACCCCCGACGTCGCCGCCGCCGGCCCGCGGGCGTGACCCGACCGCGTCGCCCCCGCCTCCCTCTCCCCCCCGGGGAGAGAGCTGTCAACGTTCTCCTCCCTCTCCCTTTGGGAGAGGGCCGGGGTGAGGGTGCCCCCGCCGCTCGATGCGTAGCATGCCCTGCCGGCGCATGGCGGCGCCGCCCTGCGGAGTCCGCCCCGTGACGAAGCGTCGCTGGTCCGCCGAGGTCACCCGACGCTCCAACGCGCTCGACCTCGAGCCCGGCGTGTTCACGCTGGATGATCCGCTGGAGATTGCCCGTTCGCTCAAGCGCTCGGCCGACGGCAGCCGGCGTCGCAAGTCCGACCCGTTCCGCTCGGCGATGTCGATGCTCGTGTTCTACGTCAACCGCGCGGGCGACGGACTGTCCCGTCGCCGCCGCGCCACGCTCGAGCGGGCGAAGGACGCCCTGCGGCGCCTCTACGGCCGGCCGCCGGCCCGCCGGAGTTGACGCCGCGCGTAGAAATCCCCACCGGCTTCCGGGGTCGCCACCGTGGCTGGCCTCGAGAAATCCCGTCGGCAGCCACGAACGGCTCGAGAACGCCACCGGAGCCACATCCCGTGCACGATCAACGCTGCGAGGAGATCGACCGCCTCATCGAGGACGCCGGCCGCTGCTTCGACCCCGTGACGGGCCGGTTCGAGTCGCTCGCGGGAGACGACGAGGAGACCGACACGGATCTCGAGGCGACGTCGTTCCTGGCCACCCTCGGCATCACCGCCGAGGAGTGCGCCGCGTACGTCGCCCGCAAGCTCCGCGACTACGACGCGGCCTTTCGCGACGCCTGACCGGGTGGCGCTGCTACGCTGTCCCGTCGTGGACCCCGGCTGGATCATCCATCGCGATTCGCGGCTGCTCGTGCTCGACAAGCCGTCGGGCCTCCTGGCCGTGCCGGGCCGCGGCCCGGACCTCCAGGACTGCCTGTCGGCCCGCGTGCAGCGGGCATTTCCCACGGCGCTCGTCGTGCACCGGCTCGACCGCGACACCTCGGGCCTGATGCTCATGGCCCTCGACGCGGAGGCGCAGCGCCACGTGGGCGGCCAGTTCGAGCGCCGCGAGGTGCGGAAGACCTACGAGTGTGTCGTCCGCGGCGAGCCCGGGACCGACGCGGGCGAGATCGACCTCCCGATCGCCCGCGACCTCGCCCGGCCGCCCCGGTATCGCATCGACCACGAGCGCGGCCGCCCGTCGCAGACCCGCTGGAGGGTCATCGACCGCACCGCCGGCGCCGGCCTGGTGGCGCCGGAAAACCCAGATCCTGCGATGAGCCCAGGAAGCCCGGAGCGCAAGCGACGGGATCAGCACGACGAAAATACTGAAAGATTCATACGTGCTGGCGGGAGTGCGTACATCGACATCTCCCGCCTCGAGGTCGAGCCGCTCACGGGCCGGTCGCACCAGATCCGCCTGCACCTCGCGGTGCTCGGCCATCCGATCCTCGGCGACCCGCTCTACGCCGACGCGGCCACGGCGGCGCTGGCCCCGCGGCTGCTGCTCCACGCCACGCGTCTCGCGCTGGCGCATCCCGACGACGGCCGCCCGGTCGCATGGGCATCGCCCTGCCCGTTCACCCGTGGCCCACTCGCCTCGTAGCCCGGTCGCCTCCGGCTCAGTCTTGTGTAGCCCAGTCGCCTCCGGCTCAGTCTTGTGTAGCCCAGTCGCCTCCGGCTCAGTCTTGTGTAGCCCAGTCGCCTCGCGACTGGAATCCGCCCCGTGACTCCCCGACAACATCCGGTTGCGAGCAACCGGACTACGGGCCGGCGCGTTGCCTACCCCGCCCACAGCGCCATCCGCCCGAGGATCCCCGTTCACCCGTGGCCCACTCGCCTCGTAGCCCGGTCGCCTCGCGACTCAGTCTTGTGTAGCCCAGTCGCCTCCGGCTCAGTCTTGTGTAGCCCAGTCGCCTCGCGACTGGAATCCGCCCCGTGACTCCCCGACAACATCCGGTTGCGAGCAACCGGACTA
>JBJTPA010000038.1:0-4404 GCA_046074885.1 Planctomycetaceae bacterium | reverse complement strand
CTCGAGGATCTCGAGGGCCACGGTGCCCTGCCCCGCGATCACACGGGGATCGTCGTAGCCATGGATCCGTTCGAGCCCCTCGGCCGCGGCGATCTCGACGGCCCGCCGCCGGGCGTCCTCGAAGGTCTCGCCCTCGAGGATCACGCGGGCCCCGAGCCGCCGACAGGTGGCCACCTTCACGAGCGGCGCGAACCTCGGCATCACGACCGTCACCGGGATGCCGAGGAGGGTGCCGTGATAGGCCAGCCCCAGCGCGTGGTTGCCGGCCGACGCCGCCACCACGCCCCGCGCCCGGCGGTCGGCGTCGAGCATCATCAGCGCGTTGCACGCCCCCCGCTCCTTGAAGCTGCCGGTTCGCTGCAGGAGGTCGAGCTTGCAGAACACGTCGGCACCCACGAGCTCCGAGAGCGGGATGCTGCGCGGGCAGGGCGACCGCAGCACCCGCCCCGCGATGCGGCCGCGGGCGGCACGGATGTCGTCGAGCGTGAGCGAGGGCGTCATGCGTCACCGACCCTCGCGGGCAGATGGAAGGCGCGGACGTCGATCCAGGCCATGCCGCCGCGACGGGCCGCCTCCAGGCCGAGGTCGCTGTCTTCCCAGACCACGCACCGCTCCGGACGGGCGCCGAGCCGGCGGGCGGCCTCGAGGAACGGATCCGGGTCGGGCTTGTGGCGAGCCGTGTCCTCGCTGGCCACGATCGTGTCGAACGCGTCGGCGAGCCCGATGTGGTCGAGGATCCGGCCGACGACGTCGTGGTAGCCGCCGGTGACCACGGCGAGCGGCACGCGGCCGCGGAGCCGCCGGACCACGTCGACCACCGGGCCGATGGCCTCGATGCGGGAGAGCTGGTCGAGAAAGGTGCGTTCCTTCACCTCTGCGGCCTGGTCGACGTCGACCGCGACGCCCGCCTCCCGGGCGAGCGTGGCGATGATGTCGCGGGTGGGCCGGCCACCGAGGGAGTAGAAGCGGTCCTCGTCGAAGGCCAGGCCATGGGCCCGCGTGACCGCGAGCCACGCCCGGTAGTGGGCCGGCATCGTGTCGGCGAGCGTGCCATCGCAGTCGAACAGGATCGCGTCGGCGGCTTGGAGATGCCACATGGCGGGGAGGAGCTCGGCGGTCGGGTGGTGACGGTCGTGCGGGATTTTCGGGGAGCAGGCGGCGGCCGACAACCCCGAGGGTAACCTAGGATTTCGTCGTTCCAGCCTTCGGATCGTCGCGGATTTTCCCCATGGCATTCCTGCCGGCCTTCGGCCTTCGTACCCGGCTCCTCCTGCTGGCGATCGTGCCGGCGGCCGTGATCCTCGCGGCCGTGCTGGCCCTCACCTTCGTGCGGATGCGGGCGTTGATGCTCGAGTTCGGCGAGGAGATCCTCCGCGACCGGGCCCGGGCGATCGCGGCGCTCATCGACCGCGACACCGCCGACGCCGTGGCCACGGCGCGGGTGATGGCCATGGCGGTCGAAAACGGTCTGCTCGCCGACCGGCGGGCGGCCCTGGCGCTCGCCCGCGACGTGCTCGAATCGAGCCCGCAGTTCACCGGTGCCTACGTCGGCTACGAGCCGGATGCGGACGGCCGCGACGCGGCAGCCGCCCTCGGCAGCCTGCCCGGCGTGCCCCGCGAGGCGCTCGGCGACGGCGGTCGCTTCATTCCCTACTGGCACCGCGACCGCGCAGCCGGATCGCCGCTCACGCTCAAGCCGCTGGTGGACCTGGATGGCCTCTACTACGAGGGCTGCCGTCTCCGGTTCCTCGATCCGCGGCAGCCCGACAAGGCGATGGTCACGGAGCCCTACGCCTACGAGGGCCAGCTCATGGTGGAGCAGACCTATCCCATCGTGGTCGACGGCCGGTTTCGGGGCGTCGCCGGCGTCGACCGGGCGCTCGATCGCATCACGGCCGACCTCGAGGCCGCCAAGCGTATGCAGGCCGACATGGGCTGGCACCTGCAGATCTTCCTCGTGAGCCGCGGCGAAGAGGCGTCGGGACCGCGCGGGCCGCGGGTGATCGCCACGACGCTCGCCACGGAGGATCTCCGCGCGAAGCCGATCGCCGAGACGCCCTACGCCGGCATCCTCGGCGACTTCCACACCGCGGTCGTCGGCGACCGGGTGATCGTGGCCCCCGATCCGCTCACCGGCGTCGAGAGCCTGTATGCCGCGGCGGCGGTGCCGACGGGAGGCTGGACCGTGGTCGCCCAGATCCCGCGGACCGACCTCGTGGGCCGCGTGCAGGCCCCGCTCCTCGTGTCGGCCGGCATCGCGGCGGCGGGCATGGCGAGCGTGCTCGCCCTGATGGGCTGGCTGGCCACGTCGATCATCCGACGAATCCGCACCGCCGTGACAGCCTCCCGCCGCGTGGCGCAGGGCGACCTGAGCGGCTCGATCGACTTCCGCGGCGGCGACGAGACAGGCCAGTTGCTCCGCGACATCGCGGGCATGACCGCCAGCCTCAAGGCCATCGTCTCGCACGTGAAGCAGGCCAGCGTCGACCTCAATGCCACCGCCCGTCAGCTCTCGGCCGCCGGCAGCCAGCAGGAGGCGGCGATCGCCTCCCTCGGCGCGAGCACCAGCGAGGCCGCCGTGGCGAGCCGGCAGATCGCCGTGACGGGGCAGGAGCTGCTCGGCACGATGGGCGAGGTGGCCGACGTCGCCTCCGACACGGCCCACGTGGCCGACGCCGGCCGCGACAGCCTCGCCGAGGTCGGCGACACGATGGCCCACCTCGAACGGTCGACGGCCGAGTTCGCCGACCGGCTCGCAACCATCCGCCAGCGGGCCGAGGACATCAACATGGTGATCACCACGATCACCAAGGTCGCCGACCAGACGAACCTGCTTTCCATCAACGCGGCAATCGAGGCCGAGAAGGCCGGCGAATACGGCCAGGGCTTCATCGTGGTGGCCCGCGAGATCCGCCGGCTGGCCGATCAGACGGCCGTGGCCACGCTCGACATCGAGCGGCTCGTGGAGCAGATGCAGCAGGCGGTGAACGCGGGCGTGGAGGAGATGGGGGTGTTCGCGACCGAGGTGAAGACCGGGGTGGAGCGGGTGGCGGGCATCAGCGGCCAGTTCGCCGACGTGATCGACAAGGTGCACGGCCTCTCGGGCCGGTTCGAGCAGGTGAAGCAGGGCATGCAGGCCCAGGCTGCCGGGGCCGCCCAGATCACCGACGCCCTCGTCACGCTCACCGATGGGTCGCACGCGGCGGCCGACGCCCTGCGGGAGTTCAAGGACGCCGCCCAGCACATGGTGCGCGCGGTCGACGGCATGACCGACTCGGTCAGCCGCTTTCGGCTGGACGGCTGAGCGACGGCGCGGTGCAGGCCGGGCAGGCCCGGCAATCTGGGCGATCCCGCGAGAGGCTACCGGTCCCGGTCCGCCTGCGGGAAATGCTCATGGATCCGGCCAAGGCGAGTCGATCACTCCTGACGATCATGCCGGTTTTTCGGCGTGGGGGATCTTCCCTCCCGAAAAGCCAGACCTCGAGATCGAAGGGACTCCGATGCGGACAAACGCCTTCCGTCGCCCCGGCAAACGAGCTGCCGCCCGCCTGAGGGCCATCCGCCTTCGAGCAGCCGAATGGAAGCGGCGGGCCCGACAGGCGCTGACCCTGGCGCTGATCACGGCGGGCACGGCGTCGACGGCCCAGTTGGCGAACGCCCAAATGGGTCAGATGGGCATGGCACCCGCCGCGGGCGTCGTCAATCGGGCGGTGTCCGGCTTCAAGAATCTCAACGAGAACGGCCCGGGATGGCTGTATTACGGCATCAACGCGGCTGACCGTGGGCTCGGCTACAACGGCAGTTACATGACGCTCGGCGCCTTCGTGCCGTACGCCCAGGACGGCCTCGGCGGCCTCTGGGCAGCCGACGCCCGCAGCCACCTCTCCGAATACGGCGGCTACTTCGGCAACTTCGGCCTCGTCCGCAAGCAGTTCCTCGGGGGCAGCCTGCTCGGCATCGGCGTCTACTACGACTACGACGCCGACGCCCTGCAGTATCCGATCTACGGCACCTGTGGCACCGACGCCTTCGGGCAGTTCGGCAACGTCTACAACCAGGTGGGTGTCTCCGCGGAGTGGCTCACCGACTTCGGCAATCTGCGCAGCAACGGCTACATGCCCGTCGGCACGACGGCCCATACCGCAGGTTCGCCGGGATCGCCCTTCTATCAGAACTACGTGATGTGCCAGTACGGCCTCGACGCGGCCCTGACCGGGACCGACCTCGAGATCGGCGCCTACATTCCCGGCCTATCCGACGGGGCCGGCATGATCAGCGTTGGCGGCTATGCCCTCGGCAACGCCCGCTACAACTGGAACCAGGGTTCGATGGCGGGCAACGACGTGGTGCCGTGGTTCGGCGGTGTCTACACCAGACTCGACATGACCTTCATCGAGAACTGGG
>JBJTPA010000037.1:0-16503 GCA_046074885.1 Planctomycetaceae bacterium | reverse complement strand
CGAGGACGATGCAGGTCTTGAAGGGGTGAGGCCAGGCGGCGGGCGGCGGCGTTGCGCCGACCGGCAGGTTCGGTTTCGCGGCCTTCCCGAAGAGGAGCGTGCTGATGGCGAGCTGGCTGTAGAACCAGCCGCGGGTCTGGTCGATCGCCTCGGAGATGAAGTCGGCCGGGAACTGCGCCGCGAATTCGGCGTGCCCGCGGTGCGGCCAGCCCCACTGGGCGAACGGCATCGCGCCCGAGTCGTACCAGCAGTCGATCACCTCGGGCACCCGGCGCATCCGGGCGCCGGCGGAGAACGGCGAGTCGTAGGTGACGGCGTCGATCCAGGGCTTGTGGACGCGGAGGTCGTCGGAGAGCGACGGGTTCGCGGCCTTCGCGCGGTCAAACGCATCGGCACCCGCCGCGCCCGGCTTGGCGAGCAGCGCGTCGTACGATCGCACGGCCTCGGTCCTGCCGGTGGCCTCGCACCGCCAGATCGGCAGCGGCGTGCCCCAGTAGCGCTCGCGGGACAGCGCCCAGTCCACGTTCGTCTCCAGGAAGTTTCCGAACCGGCCGTCCTTGATGTGCCCCGGCTGCCAGTCGATCCGCGCGTTGTTGGCGAGCATCTCGTCGCGGAACCGGCTCGGGCGGATGAACCAGCTCTTCCGCGGGTACTGGATGAGCGGGTCCGCGTCGGCGCGCCAGCAGAACGGGTAGTCGTGGACGTACTGCTCCTGGTGGACGAGGAGCCCGCGGGACCGCAGGTCGCGGGTGATGTCGCGGTCGCAGTCCTTCACGAACCGGCCGCTGCCCATGGGGAAGGCGTCGGTGAACGTGCCGTCGGGGGCCACGCAGTTGAGGAGCGCGGGGCCGGTGCCGTCCGCGAACCGCGCCTGCTCGGCGACGAGCACGCCGAAGTCCACCTCGCCGAAGGCGGGCGCCACGTGGACCACCCCGGTGCCCGAGTCGGTGGTCACGAAGTCGGCGGCCACCACCCGCCAGGCGACCGCATCGGCTCCGCCAGCCGCGAGCGGTCCCGCCACGACCGGCCCCGCAGCCCGGTAGGTGTCGAACGGCGGCAGGTAGGACCGGCCCACGAGCGCGGCGCCGGGAAGCGTCTCGACGACGGCGTACGACCGTTTGGTCTTTTCGATGAACGCGGCGGCGAGGGGCCCGGCGACGACGAGATCATTCCCGGCGACGCCGTCGGCCTCGCGCAGGACGACGTAGTCGAGGTCGGGCTTCACCGCGGCGAACTGGTTCGAGGGAAGCGTCCAGGGCGTCGTGGTCCAGGCCACGAGGCTCGTGCCCGCGGGCCGGCCCGCGTCGTCGAGCAGCGGAAACGCCACGTAGACGCTGGGATCGGCCACCTCCCGGTAGCCCTGGCCGACCTCGCCGCTCGAGAGGGCGGTTCCCCCCTGGGCCCACCACCACACGATCTTGTGGCCCTCGTAGAGCAGCCCGCGGTCGAAGAGCTCGGCCAGCGACCACCAGACGCTCTCCACGAACGACCGGTGGTAGGTGACGTAGGCCGAGGACAGGTCGATCCAGAACCCGATCCGCTCGGTGAGCGTCTCCCACTCCTTCATGTAGCGCCAGACGCTCTCCTGGCACCTGTGGATGAAGGGCTCGACGCCGTACGCCTCGATCTCGGCCTTCGAGTGGATGCCGAGCTCCTTGCAGACCTCGACCTCGACGGGCAGGCCATGGGTGTCCCAGCCCGCCTTCCGCTCGCAGTACTCGCCCCGCATCGTGCGGTAGCGGGGGTAGAGGTCCTTGATGGCCCGCGTCAGGCAGTGACCGGGATGCGGCATTCCGTTGGCGGTCGGCGGCCCCTCGTAGAACACGAACCGCCTCGCTCCGCGCCGCCGCTCGAGCGACTTGCGGTAGGTGTCGTCGGCGCGCCAGAACGCCGCGACGGTCTTCTCGAGGGCGGGAAAGTCGGGCTTGCCGCGTACGGGCTCGAACATGCGGAAGGAGACGGGAGGCGAAACGGCGGACGCTGCGGGCCGCAATCCTACCGGGAGGGCCCCGGCGGCGCCGATGCGGCGGCCGTTTGCGTCGGCCCCGGCGCCATGCGACGATCCCCGGGTCCCGGCAGAACAGGGAGTATCCATGCGCCGCCTCGCCCGCCCAGAGCTTCTCGAACGCCGCCTCGCCCTCGTGGCCGACGTCTTCACGGTCACGAGCCTCGCCGACTCGGGGCCGGGGTCCTTCCGGCAGGCCATCCTCGACGCCGACGCCGCCGCCGGCTTCGACGTGATCGAGTTCGCGGTCGCCGGCACGATCCGCGTGGGCCGCACCGCGCTGCCGGCGATCACCGAGGGCGTTCGCATCGACGGAACGACCGCGCCCGGCTTCGCCGGCTCGCCGGTCGTGCGGATCGACTTCCAGAACACGGCCGGCCTCGTGGTGGACGTCGGCGCGGACTTCACGCGGATCGCGTCGCTGTCGCTCGTGGACGCCGCGGGGCCGGGCGTCACGGTCGCCGGCTCCAATGTCGAGATCTGGGGCAATTTCATCGGCGTCTGGGGGAATGGCGTCACCCTGGAGCCCAACCGCGGCGACGGCGTCCTCGTGCAGGCGTCGGCCTCCGGGACCGACATCGGGATCGATTCGGGCGAGCGGTTCCAGCTCTCGAACCTGATCAGCGGCAACCTCGGCAACGGAATCACGATCGACGGCGCGGTGAACACGCTCGTCGTGGCCAACCAGATCGGCACCGACGCGAGCGGCCGCCTGCCGCTCGGCAACCGGGGGCACGGCATCCGGATCACGAACGGCGCCTCCGGCAACCTCGTCGGCGGCGAGGCGACCGGCGGCAACAACCCGACCCAGGGAACGTTCGTCCGGCCGCCGCAGGGCAACCTGATCTCCGCCAACCACGGCTGCGGCGTGATGATCGACGGCGGCGCGACGGTCAACTCGCTCAGCGGCAACTTCATCGGCACGACCGCGTCGGGCAACGCCGCGCTCGGCAACTGGCGGGACGGCGTGGCCATCGTGGGCGCGAACGGCAACCGGCTCGTCGGCACGACCGCCTTCCTCGACCCCTTCGTCTTCTACAACGTGCTGTCGGGCAACTGGGGCAACGGCCTGCGGATCACGAGCTCCAACGACACCGTCGTGCACGCGAATTTCTTCGGCCTGGGCGCGAACGACGCCACCCGGGTGCCCAACGGCGGCGACGGGTTGCTCGTCAACGGCACCTCGCAGCGGACCGACGCCGGCGGTGAGATCCCGCTGGGCAACGTGATGAGCGGCAACCTGAGGCATGGCATCGAGGTCAGCGACACGGCCGGCGGCCTGCTTTCGTTCAACAACTTCGTGGGCCAGGTGGCATTCGGTGGTGCCGCCCCGAACGGGCTGTCCGGCATCCTGGTCACCTCCAGCAACCCGGGCTTCACCCTGAGCGACTCGTCCACCTGGAACCGCATCCGCACGAGCCTCGTCGGCGGGAATTTCGGCAGCGGCATCGAGTTCCTCGGAAACGCCCGGGGCGCCGAGGTCACCGACACCGCCGTCGGCACGAACTACGCGATCAACGGTGCGCTGCCCAACCTGGGCCACGGCATCGTCGTCGGCGGCAACGCCAGCCAGATCGCGATCGGCGGGTTCCAGCCGTCGATCGAGCGGTTGGACGGCGGCTTCGGGGTGCACGTCGGCGGCAACCTGGGCTTCGGCATCGTGTTCCGGGGCCGGGCCCACGATTGCTTCGTGTTCAACAGCCGCGTGGGGCTGGGCGTCGGAGCGACGATCGAGACCGCGGCCAGGCTTCCCAACGGGGCGGGGGGCGTATGGCTGGGGCCCGGCACGTCGAACATCTCGATCGGCGGCCCGCTCGTCGCACCGCCCGGCAAGCGGTACGCCAACGAGATCGTCGGCAACCGCGGCAACGGCCTGACCGTGCTGGGGTCGTCCAACCTGGCGCTGCTGGGGTGCACGATCAGCGACAATGCCGGCTCGGGAGTCGTGCTCACGGGAACCGCCGGGGCGATGGTCGGCGAGCCTAACGCGGCGAACACGATCGCCCGCAACCGGGCGTTCGGGCTCTACGCCGTCGGCCGCCTCGATGGCACGATGGTGCGGTCCTCGACGATCGCCCAGAACGGCTGGAGCGGCGTGCGGCTCGTCGCGGCCCGCGGCATCACCGTGGGAGGCGACGGTCCCTCGGAGGCCAACGCGATCACGGGCAACCGGTTCTGGGGCCTGCTGGCCTCGGGCTGGTGCCGGGGTTCGGCCCTCGCCGCGAACTCGGTGGCCGGCAACACGCCGGGGAACGTCAACACGCGGGCGGCCTTCGGCCTGGTGACGCCGTTCGCCTGACCCGCGGTCAGCCGGCTCCGGTACCGGCCTGCAGCAGGCCCGCGGCCTCGGCGAACGTCCGCTCCAGGACCCGTCGCGCCCGTTCCGGCGAGACGTGGTCGGGCGCGTACCGCGCCGTGAGCCCGAGGCGGCCGTCGTGCCCAACCGCCGCGATCGCGAGGTTCGTGCCCGGCCGCAGCGGCGAGAGCAGGTCGTGGGCCACGACACGCAGCCCGGCCTCGGGGGCCGCGGCGAACGGTTCGCCGAGGTTCGAGAGCACCGCGGTCGTGGACACCACGGGGAGCCGCATGAAGAGGCCGATCGCACCCTCGCCGACGCGGAACCCGTGCCCCAGGAACCAGTGCATCGCGTTGCCGAGCCGCCAACGCTTCACGTGGTTCATCTCCCGCGACACCTCGGAAAGCAGGCCCGGATCGGCCGCCCGGGCCGCCTTCCGCTGGAGGAACACCATGCTCACCTGGTTGCAGAACGCCGCGTTGCCCGGCGGCCGCAGCGACGTCGGCACCGCGATCCGGATCACGGCGCCGGGATCCATGTCCTGACGCAGCACGCGAAACAGCGAGGCGAGCAGCACGTCGTTCAGCGTGACGCCCGCCGCACGTGACGCGGCCCGGAGGGCCGCGGTCGCGGCCGCGGAGGCGACCATCCGCTCGCAGGCGATGACGCCGGCCGGTCCGGACGCGGCCGTGCCGCCGTCGGGCGCGAACGGGGCCGGCCAGCGGGTGAAGTAGCGGGCGATCCGGTCCACTTCCCACCGCCGACGGCGGCGTCCCGCCACGGGGGAGCCGCCGAGCGCGTGGCGGGCCTCGAGGTCGGCCTCGGTCGGCCGCGGTGCGGAGCGGCCGGCGAGGACGTCGCAGACCTGCCGCATCGCCGCCGCGGCGCCCAGCCCGTCGGCCACCGCGTGGGGATAGCGCAGCACGACGAGCGTGCCCGTGCGGTCCGCGTGCTCCGCATCGGCGATGCCGAGGTCGCCGAGCCGGCCCGTGCGGACCGTCCAGCGGACGAGGGAATCGTCGGGCGCGAGGTGCCGCCAGTCGATCGGGATCGCGGCCGTGCCCCAGTCCACCTGGACGTCGGGCGCGAAATCGACGGCCAGCCACGAGCCGCCGCGGCGCCGCACGGCGAGGAACGGGTTGTCGCGGGCGACTGCGGCCACCGCGGCCAGGAACGAACGCCGATCGACGGGCTCCGACAGCCAGAACCGCGAGACGCACGTCATCGAGTGGCCGGGCCCGTGGTCGAGCGCCATGTAGCGCTCCCAGGGTGTCAGCCGGTAGCGGCGGCCCGTCGCGCCCGTCCCGGCGGCGGCGTTCAGGACAGCTCCACCGTGCGTCCCGTGCGGACGCTCTCGTCGGCCGCCAGCACGATCCGCAGGCTGTTCACGGCGTCGTCCATGTGATCCCCGAGGTCGCGGTCGTGGACGATCGCGTCGAGGAAGAACTCCTGCTCGAGCCGGCACAGCCCGTCGTGATCGGGCTCGCCCGAGCAGTCGAGCAGGTCGTCCTTCCGCGTGCACGAGCCGTCGGGCTTCAGTTCCGAATGGTGCACCCGCAGCAGGGCGGCCTTCGTATGTCCCTCGATCTCGTCGGTCCCGGCCTCGCCCTCCTTGACGCCCGCGATGCTCACGCAGCCCTTGGGTCCGACGACGTCCTTCACGAAGTAGGCCACGTCGCTCATCATCGGGCCCCAGCCGGCCTCGTACCAGCCGACCGATCCGTCGGCGAACGTGACCTGCAGGTTGCCGTAGTTGTACATGCCGGGCTTGAGCTCCTCCGAGAGCCGGGCGCCGATCGCGCTCACGCGGACCGGCTTCGACCGCGTCATCTGGCACATCACGTCCACGTAGTGGACGCCGCAGTCCACGATCGGGGACATCGAGTCCATGAGCGACTGGTGGGTCCTCCACTGGTCGCCCGACGACTGCTGGTTGAGGTTCATCCGCATGACGAGGGGCCTGCCGAGCGTGCGGGCCGCCTCGATGAACCGCTTCCACGTGGGGTGGACGCGGAGGATGTAGCCCACCACGAGTTTCTTTCCGGCCTTCCGGGCCGCGGCCACGACCTCGCGGGCCTCGGCCACGGTCACGGCCACCGGCTTCTCGAGGAACACGTGACAGCCCGCGGCGAACGCCTTCTTCGCGAAGTCGGCGTGGGTGTCGGGGTAGGTGTTGATCGACACGGCGTCGGGCTTCGTGGCAGCGAGGGCCGCGTCGAAGTCGGCGAACTGGGGGTAGTCCGCGCCGACGGCGGCCAGCAGCGCCCGCCGCGACTTCTCGCCGCGGGAGACCACGCCGACGATCCGGAAACCGTTCATGGCGTGGTAGGCCTTGGCGTGCGAGATGCCCATGTGGCCGCAGCCGACGACGAGGATCTTCAGGGGGGAGGGCATGCGTGCGTTCCGCGGGACGGGGCGGGGAGGAGAAGGCGGAAAGGAGGGGCGATCAGGGGCGGCCGGCGGCGCGGACGGCGTCGAGGACCAGGGCCCGGAGCTTCGGCTCGGCGGACCGGGCGGCCGCGAGGATCTTCTCCACGGTGGCCGCCTCGAGCGCGTCGGGAAGGCACATGTCGGTGATCACCGAGATGCCCAGCACCCGCATCGACGAGTGCACCGCCACGATGACCTCGGGGATCGTGGACATGCCGATCGCGTCGGCGCCGATCGTCCGCAGGAACCGGTACTCGGCCCGCGTCTCCAGGTTCGGGCCGGTGACCGCCGCGTAGACGCCGCGGTGGCAGACGAAGTTTTCGCGGCGGGCCGTCGCAAGGGCGGCGTCGATCAGGGCCGGCGTGTAGGGGGCCGACATGTCGGGGAACCGCGGCCCCAGCCGGTCGTCGTTGAGCCCGATGAGCGGGTTGTCGCCCAGCAGGTTGATGTGGTCGTCGATGATCATCACGTCGCCGGTGCGGTAGTTCGGGTTGAGCCCGCCGCAGGCGTTCGTGACGACGAGCAGGTCGGCGCCCAGCCGCTTGAGCACGCGGACGGGGAACGTGATCCGGGCGAGCGGATGGCCCTCGTAGGCGTGCATCCGCCCCTCGAGCACCACCACCGGCACGCCCTCCAGCAGCCCGCAGACGAGCTGGCCCGCGTGCCCGGGCGCGTGCGACTCGGCGAAGTGCGGGATCTCCCGGTAGGGGACCGTGACGCGGTCGGTGATCGCCTCGGCCACGGCCCCCAGGCCGCTGCCGAGGATGATCCCCACCTTGGCCTGCAACTTCCAGCGCGCGGAGACGACCGCGACCGCCTCGGTGATCTTGTCGTACTGGTCGAGCATGCCTGCACCCCGTGACGGGAATCCGGGAATATACCCGGCCCGGGGCCGCGGCGGGCGCGGGCCGCGACACTCCGGCTCAGTCGCCGTCCACAAGGGCCCGAAAGTCCGGATGATCGCGGAGCGACTCGAGGTCCGCATCGGCCTCCATGTGGGACAGGTCGTCGTATCCCAGCAGGATCGCCCGGGAGAGGGAATCGATCGCCTCGTCCGGACGGCCGGCCCGGGCGAGCGAGCAGGCGAGGTTGTAGCGGGCCAGGAAGTCGTCGGGCAGGATCTCCACGAGCCGCCTGTCGAGCTCCACCGCCCGGGCCACGAGCCCCTTGCGCGAGACGAGCTCCGCCAGGACGCGGAGCACCTCGACCGAGTCCGGCCGCCGCGGCAGCAGCCGCTCGAAGAAGTCGATGTCGAAGTCGAGCTGGTTCAGGCTGCCGAACCAGGCGGACGGCTTCCGCCTCCGGCTGCGGCCCTCGACGGGGCCCTGCGGAGCCGGGTCGTTGGATGCGGGTTGTGGGGTGTCGCGTCCGGCCATCCGCTCGAGCTCCGTCGCCCCGGGCCTACTTTCGGCGCCCCGGGTCCTTTCCCGGCGGCGGGCCCTCGGGCGCCGCATCGTCGGGATGGTCCCAGTCGGGATCGTTCTCCTCCTCCTCGAAGTCGTCGTCGAACTCGTCGTCGAAGTCGTCGAAGTTCGACTCCTCGTCGGCCAGCGGCTCGGCGACGGAGAGATCCTCCTCGTCGCCGAGATCCTCCTCTTCCTCGGGATCGACGCACTCCAGCCGGCGGGGCGGCGCGAACGGCTCCTGCCCGGGGGCGGGCAGCCACCGCACGGCCGGTCGATCGACGACGTCCATCAGCATCGGCAGGGATCTCGAGGGGTCCGCGACGGCCCAGAGCAAACAGTTTCACGCCGGCCGCGTCAAGGCACGGATTCCCCGACGCCGGTCTCCATCATACGCCGGCCGGGCCCGTCAGGTGTGGTAGTCGGCGTTGAGGTGGACGTAATCGGCCGTCAGGTCGCTCGAGTGGAACCGGATCGAGGCCGGGCCCGAGGCCAGATCCACCTCGATGAGCGTCTCCCTGGCGGCCTTGATCGAGGCCGACACGGCGTCGGCGTCGAACCGCACCGGGGCCCCGTGCTCGAAGAGGAGCGTGCCGTTGAGCCGCAGCCGGAGCCGGGCCGGGTCGAACGCCACCCCGGAATAGCCGGCCGCCGACACGATCCGGCCCCAGTTCGGGTCGGCGCCATGGACCGCCGTCTTCACGAGCGGGCTGTCGCCGATGGTGCGGGCCACCTGCCGGGCCTCGTCGCGGGTCCGGCAGCCGGTGACCTCGATCCGGAGGACGTGTGTGGCGCCTTCGCCGTCGTCGGCCATCTCGCGGGCCAAGGTGGTGCAGACGTCGGTGAGGGCCCGGCCAAACGCCGCCAGGGACTCGCCGTGGAGCGCGTCGCCGCCGGCCGCGCCGTTGGCCAGGAGCAGCACCGTGTCGTTGGTGCTCATGTGGCCGTCCACGCTCACGCAGTTGAACGACACCTCCGCGGCCTCGCCGAGCACCCGCTGGGCGTCATCGGGCTCGAGTGCCGCGTCGGTGAGCACGACGCCGAGCATCGTGGCCAGCCGCGGGCCGATCATCGCCGCCCCCTTCGCCATGCCGAAGACGGAGACCGGCGTGCCGGCGGCCGTGAATGCGGCGCCGGCAAGCTTGGGCCGGGTGTCGGTGGTCATCATGCCGCGGGCCGCGGTGACGGCGGCCGCGTCGTCGGCGCCGAGGCGGTCCTTCGCCATGTCGATGCCGGCCCGGATCCTCTCCAGCGGCAGGAACTCGCCGATGATGCCCGTGGAGAGCACGAGCACCTCGTCGGCGGTCGCACCGACCGCCGCACCCGCCGCCGCGGCCATCGACCGCGCGTCGTCGAGGCCCCGCTGCCCCGTGCAGGCGTTGGCGTTGCCGGAGTTGACGACGACGGCCCGGAACCCGCGGCCCGGCGTGAGCGCGCGGTCCCAGGCCACCGGCGCGGCGAACACGAGGTTCGTCGTGTAGACCCCCGCGGCGGTCGCCGGCAGGTCCGACACCACGAGCGTCACGTCCTCGCGGGAGGCGTTCCGCTTGATGCCGGCATGGACCGCCCCCATGCGAAAGCCCCGCGGCACGGCCGGGACCGGCAGGCGGATCGGCGTATCGACGATGCTCATCAAAGGAGGCCCGCGGTCTCGGGATGGCCGAACATGACGTTGAAGTTCTGGACCGCGGCTCCGGCGGCCCCCTTGACGAGGTTGTCGAGGCAGGCGATGAGGAGCACGCGACCCCGGACCACCCGGGCGGTCACGTCGCAGAAGTTGGTCCCCAGCGTGTCCTTCGTGCCCGGGAGGTGGTCCACCACGCGGACGAACCGCTCGCCGGCGTAGGCGTCGCGGAGCACCTTCAGCACCTCGGCCTCCGTGACCGGCCGCCGCGGCTTCACGTAGATCGTGGAGAGGATGCCGCGGTCCATCGGCGCCAGCTGCGGCGTGAAGATCACCTGCGGCCGCGTGCCGGCGTGCCGGGCGATCACCTGCTCGATCTCCGGGGTGTGGCGGTGCCGGCCCACGTTGTAGGCCGACATGCTCTCGTTGCACTCGGGGAAGTGCGTCGTGAGCTTGGGCTGCCGCCCCGCGCCGCTCACGCCGCTCTTGGAGTCCACGATCACGTCGTCGGGCTCGGCGAGGCCGGCCTTCACGAGCGGGGCGAGCGGCAGGATCGCCGAGGTGGCGTAGCAGCCGGGGTTCGCCACCAGCGTCGCATCGGCGATCTGATGCCGAAAGAACTCCGGCAGCCCGTAGACGGTGCCGCCGAGCCGGCCGGCGTCGGGATGCTCGTGGCCGTACCACTCGCGGTAGGTCGCCGCGTCGTCGAGCCGGTAGTCGGCGCTGAAGTCCACCACGCGGGCCCCGGCGGCGAGCACCCGCGGCAGGATCTCGGCACTCGCGCAGTGCGGCAGGCAGCCGAACACGCAATCGGCCCGCTGTCCGGCCTCCTCCGGGGCGAGATCCTCGAGCGGCAGCTCGAGCCGACCCGCGAGGCTCGGGTGCACGCTCGAGATCGGCGGGCTCCCCTCCTGGCGGCTCGTCACGGCCACGATCCTCGCGTGCGGGTGCCGGAGGAGGATCTTGATCGCCTCGAGCGCCGTGTAGCCGGTCGCGCCGAGGATGGCGACGGTGGTCATCGGTGGATCGTGTTTCTCCCTCTCCCGCTGGGAGAGGGCCGGGGTGAGGGTGCTGCCACGGCGCTTCAACCGGCACCCTCACCAGGCCTTCGGCCGGCCTCTCCCAAAGGGAGCGGCTGATGAGGATGTGCGCTCGTTACGCAGGCCGAGTATAGGCGTGGCGGCACGCGGCCGCCTACCGCCGCACGAGCCGCGACTCGATGCGCCGGACGAGCCAGCCGGCCACCGCCCGCTTCGAGGCCCGCCGCGAGCCCACGTGCTCGTGGCGGGCGTCGTACACGGCGACGGCGTTCTCCTCGGCCTCGAGGGCGGTGACGTCGTTGACCACGATCAGGTCACACCGCTTGGCCGTGATCTTCTCAAACGCCCGCTGCGGGTCGGCCCCCGGCTCGAGCGCGAAGGCGACGAACCACTGGCCCGGCCGCGCGCGGCGGGCCAGGGTGGCGATCACGTCGGTCGTCGGCTTGAGCCGGAGCACCAGCCCGGCCCCGCGCCTGGGGATCTTGCCGGGCACCCTGCGGACCGGCTCGAAGTCGCAGGGCGCCGCGGCGGCGATCACGCCGTCCACCCGCGGCAGCTCGGCGAGCGACGCCTCCAGCATCTCGGCCGTGGTGACGACGGGGAGCACGCGGGCCCGCCGCGGATAGGTCACGTGCACCGGGCCGCTGACGATCGTGACGGCGTGCCCCCGCGCGAGGGCCGCCTCGGCGAGGGCCTTCGCCATCCGGCCGCTCGACTCGTTGGTGAGGTAGCGGACGTCGTCGACGTGGGCGCGGGTGGGGCCGGCGGTGAGGAGGATCTTGGCCATGGGTGGCGTCAGCCGCCCGCCCGCGGCGGCCGCCCGGCCAGCGCGGCCCGGATGGCGGCCGCGATCTCGTCCGGCTCGGCCATGCGGCCCGCGCCGCGCTGCCGGCAGGAGAGCCAGCCGGTGCCGGGCTGGATGATGGTCACGCCGTCGGCGACGATCTGCGCGACGTTCCGCTGCACCGCCGGCTTGGCCCACATGGCGGCGTTCATGGCCGGCGCCGCGAGCACGGGGCACTCGGCACACAAGAGCAGCGTGGTGAGCAGGTCGTCGGCGACCCCCGCGGCCGCCTTGGCGAGGAAGTCGGCCGACGCGGGCGCCACCACGACGACGTCGGCACGCGCCGCGAGTTCGATGTGGGCCCCGAGCGGATAGCGGGCGTCGAAACTCCGCGTCGCCACGGGCCGGCCGGTGAGTGCCGCGAACGTGGCCGCCCCCACGAAGCGCCGGGCATTCGGCGTGAGTACGGCCGTGACGCCGGCGCCGTCCTGCACGAGGGCGCTGGCCAGCGCGGCCGCCTTGAAGGCGGCGATCCCGCCGGTCACGCCGAGCACGACCTCTCGACCTTGCAGCATGGGTGGCTCAACGACGGGCGCTTGCGCCAGTTCCTCGAAGCCCGGAGCGCAAGCGACGGGATCGCGGGCGTCGGGTCGGGAAGGCTCCGCAGCGGCCGAACACGGTGGCAATCCGCAGTCCCCGCGCTGTCGCGTGGGGCTTCCTGAAGGGATGCCGTCCAGGCCGGCTTGCCCGACGGCCGCTCATCACAGGATCGTGGGGTCGAAGTCCAACGGGCCGCCGGCCTCCGGCGACTCTCCGGTGATCCGGAGGTTGAGCGACGTGTCGAGGAAGATCTTGTCCTGCTTGATCTCCTCGATCACGATCTGCATCTTGTCGTCGGTCGCGACGTCGACGAGCGGGCGGCTGCCGGCGTTGAGCGCGACGAGACGCTTCTGGATGAGGGTGGACAGCTTGAAGCGTCCGCCCACCTTGTTGACGATCTCCTCCTCGCGCAGATCCTCGATCATGGTTCGGCTTCCTCGGGAAACGGGGTGGTCGGATTCGGTCAGGCGGACGTGAGCGGACGGTGGGCGGGCCGCGCGGCCTCCGGCAGCCCCGCGGCGGCCAGGATGCGCTCGATCTCCGCCAGCGCCGCCTCCACGTCCTCGTTCACGACGCGGTGGCGGTAGCGGTGGGCCTCGTGCAGCTCCCGCCGCGCCACCTCCAGCCGACGGGCCATCGCCTCCGGCGTCTCGGTGCCGCGGCCCTGGAGCCGCTGCAGGAGCTGGTCGGGGTGCGAGGGCTCGACGAAGATCGTGATCGCGTCGGGGAACCGCTCGAGGATCGAGATTGTACCCTCCACGTCGATCTCCAGCACGACCCATTTTCCCGCGGCGAGGCGGGGGCTGACCTCGTCCACGAGGGTTCCGTACCAGTGCTGGCGGCCGTACACCCGGCAGCACTCCAGGAACTCCCCGCGCTGCCGCCGCCGCTCGAAGTCGTCGAGGGCGAGGAAGTGGTAGTCGATCCCGTCGCGCTCGCCGGCGCGGGGGGGCCGGGTGGTGGCGGAGACGCTCGGGATCAGCGCGGGCACGTCGGCCAGCAGCCGGCGGAGGAGCGTGGTCTTGCCGACGCCCGAGGGGCCGGAGATGACGACGAGTTTGCCGGGACGGCCATCCATCCCGCTGTTGTACCGCGGCCGGCCGGGGCTTGAAAAGCGGCCGCACTCGCGGGCTTCACTCGATGTTCTGCACCTGCTCGCGGAGCCGCTCGATCCGGGTCTTGAGGTCCACGACCGCGTGGGCCACCTCGGCGTCGGCGACCTTCGACCCGATCGTGTTCGCCTCGCGGGCGAACTCCTGGGCGAGGAAGTCGAGCGGACGGCCGGCCAGCGCGGTCTCCAGCAGCCGCCCGACCTGGGCGACGTGGCTGCCGATGCGGGCCACCTCCTCCGCGACGTCGCCGCGGTCGGCGATCAGCGCCACCTCGCGCAGCACGTCGGCGGCCTGCACCGCCACGCCGTGCGGCTGGAGCACGGCGCCGACGCGGTCCACGAGCCGGGCCCGGTGCTCCTCCACGATCCGGGGCACGCGGGCGGCAATCGAGGAGGTGATCGCGGTGATCTCGCCGCAGAGACCGCGGAGCTCCGCCGCCAGCGCGGCAGCCTCGGCGGCCCGCATGTCGTCGAGCCGGTCGAGGGCCTCGTCGAGCGCGCGTGACACGAGGGGCCAGGCCCGCTCGATCGCGTCGGCATCGACGGCCGCATCGACGAGGACGCCGGGCAGCGCGAGCAACCCGTCGATCGACCGGGGCAGCGGGAAATCGCGGGTGGCGCAGAACCGCTCGAGGTCGTCGAGGTAGGCCCGCAGCTGGTCCGCGTTGAGCCGCCGGCCGGCCGGCGCCACCGGGCCGGTGACGGCGACGTCCACCTGGACGGCCCCGCGGCGGACGCGACCGCGGATCGCCGCCTCCACGCGGCCCTCGAGGGCCGCGAAGCCGTCCGGGCCCCGGAACGAGAGCTTGAAGAATCTGTTGTTGACCGAACGGATCTCGACGCGGCAGCCGCTGGCGCCGTCGGTCGCCTGCCCCGCTCCGCAGCCCGTCATGCTGCGGAGCGGCGTCGCACGCGCGGCCGTGGCTGGCATGGTCACTTCGCCGCGTCGGCCGGCGCGGGTGCCGGCGCGGGGTCGGCCGCAGGGGCGGGAGCCGAAGGCGGCACCTCCACCGGAGGCACCGGCGCGGCCGGGCCGGCCGGCGGCGACGGCGGGACGGCCTCGCCGCCCGGGGGCGTCGCGGGGGCACCGCCCGCCGGCGCCTGCTGTCCGCCGGTGGGCTGCGTCTGCGGTTCGATCGCCATGGGCGCATTGCGGCCGAGGCCGGCATCGACGGGCGACGGCGGCTGGAGCACGTTGAGGGCCAGGATGCACAGGCCGATCCAGAACGCCGCCA
The DNA here is from genome assembly GCA_046074885.1 of Planctomycetaceae bacterium. Classification (GTDB taxonomy): domain Bacteria; phylum Planctomycetota; class Planctomycetia; order Pirellulales; family UBA1268; genus QWPN01. The sequence goes on along the minus strand of JBJTPA010000037.1, from coordinate 1,975 downwards.
CGCCGACCGTGATCCGTGTGAACACGTCGCCGGCCTTCGTGCCGAACGCGCTCTGGCCTCCCGCGCCGCCGAGCGCTCCGGTGAGGCCGCCGCCCCGCCCGCGCTGAATGAGCACGAGCAGGATGAGGAACAGCGCGGTCAGGACGAGCATGAAGCCGAGGGCGAAGCGGGCGAGCGCAACCATGGAATAGAGAGTCCGGGAAGGGGAGCCGGTGGGTCCGAATGCGGCGGGCCGCGACCAGGGCACCGCGACGACGGCGTAGCGTATCGTGGTCGCGGCAGGCGGCCTACCCCGGTCCCGTCAGGCCCGGGCGAAGGCCGCGGCGATCGCCAGGAAATCGTCCGCCTTGAGGCTCGCCCCGCCGACGAGCGCGCCGTCGATGTCGGGTTGGGCGGCGAGGTCGGCCGCGTTGTCGGGCTTCACGCTGCCGCCGTACTGGATGCGGATCCGGCCGGCCACCGCCGGGGAGGAGAGCTCGCCGAGCAGCCTGCGGATCAGGGCGTGGACCTCCTGGGCCTGCTGCGGCGTCGCGACCTTCCCCGTGCCGATCGCCCAGACGGGCTCGTAGGCGACCACGAGCCTCTCCAGGTCGGTCGGCGACAGCCCGGCGAGCGAGCCCCTCACCTGCGCGGCGACGACGTCGGCAGTGCGGCCCGCCTCGCGCTCCTCGAGCGTCTCGCCGACGCACACGATCGGCACGAGGCCCGCCGCCAGGGCGGCCTTCGTCTTCGCGTTGACGATCCCGTCGGTCTCGCCACACAGCGTCCGCCGCTCGGAGTGCCCGAGGATCACGTAGCGGCAGCACATGTCCACGAGCATGGCGGGGGCGACCTCGCCCGTGAACGCGCCGCTCGACTTGTCATGGGCATTCTGGGCGCCGAGGGCCACGTCGGATTTCACGGCGGAGAGGGTGGTGCCGACCGTCTCGAGATAGAGCGCGGGCGGGCAGAGCACGAGCTCGACCCCGTCCGCCTCGGCCCGCCGGGCCGCGACCGCGGCGGCGAGGGCCCGGCCCTGCGCGCGGTCGAGGTTCATCTTCCAGTTGCCGGCGACGATCTTGCTGCGGGCGGGCATGGGGAGCCTCCGGGGGTTCAGGCCGTCAGCGTATCGACCGGGACGCCGCCGCAAAAGGACGCCGGCCGCCGCGGGCGATTCCCAGTTGCGAGGCAACTGGGCCACGTAGTCCGGTCGCTCGCGACCGGATCGCCGAAGTGAGCCACGTGGCCCGGTCACTCGCGACCGGATCGCCGAACATGGCCACACGTGGCCCGATCGCTCGCGACCGGAATGCCGGCAGAGGGTGCCGCTGCGACTCCCGACCGCCCGTCATCCCACCGGGGCCGCGGACGCGTATGACCCGAGGATCACGACGCGCTTGCACTTCTTCTCGAGCGCCGCGATCGCCCGCCGGACGCGGAGGTCGGTGCGGTGCCCCTCGAGCTCGACGAAGAAGATGTAGCCCCGCTCGCCACCCGGCATCGGAAACGACTCGATCCAGGTGAGGTTGAGCTTCTGCTTCTTCGGGATCGAGAGGGCGTCGGCGAGGCCGCCGGGCCTGTGCTCGATCTCGAACATGATCGCGGTCTTGTCCCGGCCGGTGCGGCCGGCGTCGGCATGACCGATGACCGCGAAGCGGGTCGTGTTGCCCGCCACGTCCTCGATGTTCTCGGCGAGCACGTCGAGGCCGTAGTGGACGCCGGCCTGGCGGCTGGCGATCGCGGCCGCGTGGGGCGTCTTCGCGGCGGTCTCCGCCGCGACGGTGGTGCTCGTCACCTCGACCAGCCGGGCGGATGGCAGGTGGCGCGCCAGCCAGTTGCGGCACTGCGAGAGGGCCTGCGGCCGGCTGTAGACCGCCTCGATGGCCGACCGGTCGCAGGCCGCGAGCAGGTTGTGGTGGATCCGCAGCGGGACTTCGGCGCAGATCTTCACGGGAAAGGCCTGCGCATTGACCACATTCTCATTAGCCAGCCACTC
>JBJTPA010000036.1:0-4569 GCA_046074885.1 Planctomycetaceae bacterium | reverse complement strand
CGCGGGCCGCGATCGCCGCCACGACGGCCCCGACCTTCTCCTCGCGGCCGGTGCCGATGATGGCATGCACGTCGTCGACGCCGATCGGGCCGGACGCCGCCCCGAGCAGCTGCTCCAGGAGCGACTGGCTGTCTCGCATGCTGCCCGCGGCCCGCCGGGCGATGAGCTCCAGGGCCTCGGGGGAGACGCTCGCCCCCTCCGCCGCCACGATCTGCTCGAGCCGGCGGGCGATCGCCGGGGCGTCGACCGTCTGGAAGTCGAATCGCTGGCACCGCGAGAGGATCGTGATCGGGAGCTTCTCGGGCTCCGTCGTGCAGAGCACGAACTTCACGTGGGCGGGCGGCTCCTCGAGCGTCTTGAGGAGGGCGTTGAACGCCTCCCGCGTGAGCATGTGGACTTCGTCGATGATGTAGATCTTGAACCGGCCGCGGGCCGGCCGCACGGCGACGTTCTGCCGCAGCTGCCGGATCTCGTCGATGCCGCGGTTGCTGGCGGCGTCGATCTCGACGACGTCCACGTCCTGGCCGCCGGCGACCGCCGCGCAGGAGTCGCAGGCGTTGCAGGGCTCGGCCGCGGGGCCGCTCGCGCACTCGAGCGCCTTGGCGAAGATCCGCGCGGCGCTCGTCTTGCCGGTGCCGCGGGCGCCGCAGAAGAGGTAGGCGTGGCCGATGCGGCCCGACTGGATCGCGCCCGAGAGCCCTCGGGCCACGTGCTCCTGGCCGACCAGCTCGTCGAACCGCTGCGGCCGGTAACGGCGGGCGACGACCTGGTAGGCGGCGGGTTCCGTCATGGCCGCGGTTCCACGATCGATCCAGGCGACGGCGGAAGCCGATGAGAGGCCCACCGCACAAAGGGACGACTGCTTATGGCTGCTGCGGTTAGGCCCTGACCAGGTTCACAGGTCCCCCTCGCAGGGGCCTCTCATCGGGTTCCGACCCTGCAACTATACAGAATCCCGCCGCCCGGGTGCGGCCCCTCCAGGTGCGGCCCGGTCAAAGGCTGCTACATTCCGGGCCATGGCGAACACCTCGTCGCCGATGATGCAGCAGTTCGAGGCGGCGAAGGCCCGCTGCCCGGGGGCGCTCGTCCTCTTCCGGATGGGCGACTTCTACGAGCTCTTCGGCGACGACGCCCGCGAGGCGGCCACCCTCCTCGACCTCACGCTCACGAGCCGCGAGAAGGGCCCCGACGCCCTGCCGATGGCGGGCTTCCCGCACCACCAGCTCGACGTGCAGCTCGTGAAGCTCGTCGCGGCCGGCCGCCGGGCCGCCATCTGCGAGCAGATCGACGGGCCGGCTTCGACGGATGGAAAGCCGACCAAGGGGCTTCTCCGCCGCGAGGTCACGCGGATCGTCACGCCCGGCATCGCCGCCGACGAGTCGCTCCTCGACCCGAACCGCCGCAACTGGCTCGTGGCGATCTTTGCCGCGGGTCAACGGTCCAAGGACGACGACTCGGCCGCGACCGCCGGCCTCGCCTGGATCGACGTCGCCGCGGGCAGGTTCGAGGCGGCGGTCGTGTCCCGCGACGACGCCGCCGACCACCTCCAGCGGCTCGAGCCGGCCGAGGTGCTCTGTCCCGACCGCGATCGCGAGGCGGTCGCCGACCTCGTGCGGGCGAGCGGCCGTTCCTGCGCACTCACCACGCGGCCCGCGTGGTGGTTCGAGCCCGCGGCGGCCGACGCCGCGCTCGGCCGCGCCCTCGGCGGCCGCCGCGTCGAGGGCCTCGGGTTCGAGCCCGCGGCCGACGCCGCCGCGCTCGCCGCGGCCGGCGCCGTGGTCGCCTACCTCGAGGAGAACGAGCCGGCCGCTGTCGCGCGGCTCGAGTCGCTCGCCGCCTGGCGGCCCGGCCACCACATGGAGATCGACGAGGCGGCACGCCGCAGCCTCGAACTCGTCCGCGCGGTGGGCATGGGCCGCCGCGAGGGCTCGCTCGCCGGCGTCCTCGACACGACGAAGACGCCGCTTGGCGCCCGGCTGCTCGCCGAGTGGCTCGCGGCCCCGCTCGTGGACGTGGCGGCGATCGGCGACCGGCTCGACGCGGTGGCCGCGCTCGTGGACGACCCGGCCCTCGTCGATCGCCTCGCCGGCTGCCTCGCCGGGATCGGCGACCTCGAGCGGCTCGTGGGCCGCGTGGTCACGGGCCGCGCCGGCCCCCGCGACCTCGAGCGGATCGGCCACGCTGCGGCGGCGCTGCCCGGGGTGATCGCCACGCTCGCCGGGTGCGGGGGTCTGCTCGCCGACCTCCGCGACGGCCTCGACCCCTGCACCGACATCGCCGCCCGGATCGGCGCGGCCCTCCGCGAGGGCTGCCCGATGTTCGCCCGCGAGGGCGGCTTCGTCCGGCCGGGCTTCGACGCCACGCTCGACGACCTCGTCGAGCTCGCCACCGGCGGCAAGGCCTGGATTGCCCGCTACCAGGCCGAGCAGATCGCAGAGACCGGCATCACGTCGCTGAAGGTGGGCTACAACCGCGTGTTCGGCTTCTTCCTCGAGGTGGGCCGGGCGCATGCCGACAAGGTGCCGCCCCACTTCATCCGCAAGCAGACGGTCAAGAACGCCGAGCGCTACACGACGACCGAGCTCGACGAACGGCAGCGGCAGGTCCTCGGCGCGGAGGAGGAGGCGGTCCGCCGCGAGATCGCGCTCCTGGACGAGTTGCGGTCGTTCGTGGCGGGCGAGCGGGTGCGGCTCGACCGAGCGGGCGAGGTGCTCGCGATCCTCGACGTGCTCGGCGCGTTCGCCGCGGTGGCCCGGGCCCGCGGCTGGGTGCGGCCCGACGTGACGGCGGGCGGCGGCCTCGTCGTCGAGCAGGGCCGGCACCCCGTGCTCGAGGAGCTGCTGCCGCGGGGTGCCTGCGTGCCCAACGACCTCGCGCTCGCGGCCCGCGGCTCCGAGCCGGACGGCGACGCCCCGGCGATCCTGCTCGTCACCGGCCCGAACATGGGCGGCAAGAGCACGTTCATCCGCCAGGCCGCCCTCGTGGCCGTGCTCGCGCAGGCGGGCAGCTTCGTGCCGGCGCGGCGGGCGACGGTCGGCATCGTGGACCGACTCTTTGCCCGGATCGGCGCCGGCGACGACCTCTCGCGGGGCGCGAGCACGTTCCTGGTGGAGATGTCGCAGACCGCGCGGATCCTCAACCGGGCCACGCCCCGGAGCCTCGTGATCCTCGACGAGGTGGGCCGCGGCACGAGCACGTTCGACGGGCTGGCGATCGCGCAGGCCGTGGTCGAGCACCTGCAGAGCCGCATCGGCTGCCGCACGCTCTTCGCCACGCACTATCTTCAGCTCGCCGAGTTGTCGCGGTTGCCCGGCGTGGCCAACGCCCAGGTGCTCGTCCGGCAGCACGGCGAGGAGCTCGTGTTCCTCCACCAGGTCACGCCGGGTGCCGCCGACAAGAGCTGGGGCGTGCACGTCGCCAGGCTCGCCGGTGTGCCGGCGACGGTCATCGAACGCGCCCGCGACCTGCTCCTCGGCCTCGAGGCCGATGCCGCCGCGACGCCGAAGCCCCGCCGCAGGGCCATGGCGACCGAGCAGAAGTCGCTCTTCGAATGACGGGCCACCCGTGGTCCGGTCACCCCTGTAGCCCAGTCACCCCTGTGGTCCGGTCACCTCGTGACCGGATTCCGGCACGATGCGCCCAATCCGGCTTCGGAGATGCCCACACCCTCTCGCTGGACGTTCGCCTCGGCCCTCCCGGCCTCGGCTCTCTGCATGTCCGCTTCGCTTCGCCCTCCAGGCTGCGCTCGCTCCCATAGCTCGCTCGAGGGCACGGGCATCCCCTCGCCTTGCCAGAAAAGATCGAGGAAGGCCCGGGGCCGCCCATCCCCTCGAGACGGCGTAGACGGCAAGCGCAGACAGGATGTCGGAGCGCAGACGTCTCCGAGCGAGCGAAGCCCAGGATGGGCGCAGTGAGCGTCCGGCGAGAGGGTGTGGGCGGCCCCGGGCCGGGTTGGGCGCGTCGGCGAAACACGGGTCACTCACCCGCACTGGTTCATCTTCTCGCGGGGCGTTCCCGCGGCGACGAGCTCCGGTACCAGTCTTGTCGTCGCAGCCGGCGCGTCGTCCGGCGCGATCGTCACGGCCACGCTCTTGTAGGCCGGCGTCCGCGAGAGCGGGTCGGCCGCCTTGGGCACGAGCACGTTGCTCTCGGGGTAATACATCGCCACGCAGCCGGGGCGGATCTGGTCGAAGGCCGACACGATCTGGCCCCGCATCTCGCCCGCCGTGCTCGCGATCCGGCAGCGGCCGCCGGCGGTGAGCCCGAAGCGTTCGATGTCGTCGGGATGGACCAGCACGATGTCGCGCCGCGTCTGGTTGCGGTAGAGGTCCTCCTCCTCGTAGACGACCGTGTTGAACTGCCCCTCGCTGCGGATCGTCATCAACACGAGCCCGTCGGGAGCCGGGGGCAGATCATGGCCGACGAGGTGTGCCTTGCCGTCGGCCGTCGGGAAGGTGGACGTATCGAGCGCCCGCCCGGGAATGGAAAACTCCTTCTTCGTCCGGTCGATCTCGGCGATTCCCTCCAGACCGGGCACGATCGCGGCGATCGCCCGGCGGATCGTGGTCG
>JBJTPA010000035.1:0-5892 GCA_046074885.1 Planctomycetaceae bacterium | reverse complement strand
GTCTCGCCGAGTACCTGCCGAGCCGGCAGCTCGAGGGCATCCCCCGCGACGAGCACGGCCACATCTCGATCGCCCAGGTGCAGCTCGGCCGGATGTTCGCCAAGCTGGTCGCCGACGAATTCAAGAAGCAGACCGGCCGGTCGCGGAAGGTCGTAGGCCTGCAGCTGGGTTACGAGTCGCGGTGCGCCAAGCCGCACGCCTTCGACGTCATGCTCGGCAGCCAGCTCGGCGTGGGCGCCTACAGGGCGCTCGCGGAGCGGGGACTCAACGGCGTGATGGTGAGCGTGTCGGGGCAGCTCGACCTCAACTACGTGCCGTTCGAGGAACTCGTCGACCCGAACACGCTCGTGACGGTGGTCCGCTACGTGGAGCGCGGCAGCGACTTCCACTCCCTCGCCCGGTTCCTCGAGACCTACGTCAACGAGTGACCGGCTGAAGCGGCCGCACCGCCGCGGCCTGCGCAGCCTCCACAGGTGGGGAATCAGGGCCCCGGAGCCCGCGATCGCGGGGACGAGTTTCGCGAGGTGCGAGCCCCATGCACAAAACTTTCGACACGGTCATCGATGACGCGTGGCTGCCGGAGTACCGCCGCCAGGACTGGGGAATCCGCAGATACCTGTTTTCGCTGTACGGCTTCTCGCTGTATCTCGTGCCGGCCGCCTTCGTCACCTCCTTCATCCTGGAATCGCTCGGCGTGCCGCACGCCCGGACCACGATTCTCGTCGTGCTGTCCGCGATCGTGACGACGTTCACGATCTGGTTTGCCAGGTCGGCAAGCCTGAATCGCCGTTCCTGGGAGGATTTTTCCCGGCACTTCCACGGCAAGGCCCTCCACTGGGAGGTGAATGACGAGGGGCTGCGGCTCACCGGCCCGAATGGCTCGACGACCGGCCGCTGGGATCTGCTGCGGGAGATTCACTGCTATCGAAGCGACTGGCACCTGCACTTCGTCGGCGCGCGGATCTTCCTGCCCGTTCGTTTCCTGGACGAGGAAATTCGGGATCTTCTCGTGGGTCTCGTCCAGCGCCAGGGAGTGAAGGTGATCATCGAGGGCCCCTGTCTCTCGACTCGTGGCGACTTGCCTCCCGTGCCGGCGACGGGAAAGCCGGGAGCATCTCCGCCCGACTGACCTCGGCAACGCCAAGGGTGGCCCTCGGCCGGCCCCCACGGCAAAGGCCCGGGTGGATCTGCCGTCGTGAAGCCAGCCGCACGCTCACTTGCTGGTGAGCGTGCCCTTCGTGCTCGGGATGCCGGGCTGGCGGGGGTCGGGCTCGACCGCGACGCGGAGGGCCCGCGCGGCCGCCTTGAAGACGGCCTCGGCGATGTGGTGGCCGTTGCGGCCGTGGTGCAGGACCGCGTGGAAGTTCATGCCGGCCGTGGCCGCCACGCTCTCCCAGAAGACCTCCACCAGCTGGGCGTCGAACGTGCCGATCGTGGGCACGGGAAAGTCGACCGCGAACACGCAGGCCGCGCGGCCGCCGAGATCGACGGCCACGGTCGCCAGCGCCTCGTCCATGGGCACGATCGCGTGGCCGTAGCGGCGGATGCCGCGCCGGTCGCCGAGACACTCCGCGAGGGCGGCGCCGAGCGCCCGGCCGACGTCCTCCACCGAGTGGTGGCCGTCCACGTGGAGGTCGCCGGTGCACGCGACATCGAGGTCGCAGAGCGAGTGGCCGGCCAGCAGCGTGAGCATGTGGTCGAAGAAGCCGAGGCCCGTGCGGACGGCGGCCTTGCCCGAGCCGTCGAGGTCGAGCGAAACGCGGACGTCTGTTTCGGCGGTCTTCCGGGACACGGTGGCGGTGCGGGGCATGTCAGACGCTGGGGGTGAGGGTGAGGAGTTTCGGGATCAGATCTGCTGCATGGCGGCGAGGAAGGCGTCGTTCTCGGCGTCGGTGCCGACCGTGATGCGGATGCCGTCACCCCAGCCGGGATACCTCATCCAGCGGACGAGGATGCCCCGGGCCTTGAGCGCCTCGTAGACCGGCTGGTGCGGCCGCGAAGGATGGGTGCACCACACGAAGTTCGCCTGGCTCTCGACCGCGTTCCAGCCGATCGCCCGCATGGCGTCGGTGAGCCGCCGCCTCGTGGCCAGGATCTTCGCCCGGTTGTCCGCCAGCCACGCCCGGTCGCCGAGCGCCGCGGTCGCCGCGGCGATCGAGAGCGTGTCGCAGTTGTAGGAGTCCTTCATCTTGAGGAGCTCCGCGATCACGTGCGGCTGGGCCACCGCGTAGCCGAACCGCAGGCCGGCCAGCGCGTAGGACTTCGAGAACGACCGCGTCACGATCACCCGCTCGTTCTCGCGGACGAGGTCGAGGCAGTGCTCGTCGGCGAAGTCGCCGTAGGCCTCGTCCACCACGAGGGCGCAGGGCAGCCGCTCGGCCAGTTCGCGAACCCGGTCCCGCGCCACGAGCGTGCCGGACGGGCTGTTGGGGTTGGCGAGGATCGCGAGTTTCAGGTCGTCCCGCGGGGCCACGAAGCCGTCGCCGAGCGACCAGTCCCGCTCGAACGGCACCTCGTCGCAGGCGGCACCCTGCAGGCCCGCGAGCGTGCGGTAGAGGATGTAGCTCGGCGCGGCCGTCCGCAGGCATTTTCCTGCGGCCACGAACGTGCGAACCAGGATCGTGAGCAGGTCGTCGCTGCCGTTGCCGCAGATGATCCAATCGGGATCGACGCCCAGCACTTCCGCGGCCCTGCGGCGGAACGCGCCGGCCAGCGGATCGGGATACTTCGCGAGCGTGCGGCCCGCCGCGGCCGCCGCGATCGCGGGGGCCACCGCCGGCGACGGCGGGTAGGGATTTTCGTTGGTGTTGAGCTTGATCCAGTCGCCACCCTGCGGCTGCTCGCCGGGCGCATAGCCCGCGAGCGCGGCGACGTCGGGCCGCACGAGGCGGCGGTCGGCGGAGGCGGGCGGTGATGCCATGACAAGCAATCCTACCTCACGCCCGGGCGCCGCCCGTCGTCGCCGTCACGACCCTCACGACCGTCACCCGCGCAAACGCATCGCCTTCCGTCAGGAAGCCCCAAGCGCCAGCGCGGGGACTGCGGGCCACCTCGACATACGAGGGCAACCGCGGCACGCACCGCCCCCCGCGGTCCCGTCGCTCGCGCTCCGGGCTTGCTGGCGGAGTCATTCCGCCGCGTGTCAGGAACCCTGCCCTTCGAGGCGGGCCTCGACGCTGCGGCGGTGGGCCGTGAGCCCCTCGGTGTCGGCGAGCGTGGCGATGTCTTCGGCGAGCGCGGCGAGGTCGGCCTTCGCCAGCCGGATCACGCTGCCGCCCCGCAGGAACTCGTTGGCCGAGAGGCCGGCCGCGAACCGGGCCGTCCCGCCCGTGGGGAGCACGTGCGACGGCCCGGCCGCGTAGTCGCCCGCGGCCACCGGGCTCCACGGCCCGAGGAAGGCGGCGCCCGCGTGGCGGATGCCGGCGAGCGTCGCCTCGGGGTCGCGGGTGTCTATTCCGAGGTGCTCGGGGGCGAGCTCGTCGGCCAGCCGCGCCGCCTCCGCGAGGTCGCGGGTCACCACCACCGCGCCGAACCGCTCCAGGCTGTCGCGAGTCAGGTCGCCGCGCTCGAGCACGGCGAGCCGCCGCGCGAGGGCCGCCAGCACCGCGTCGGCCAGGGCCACGCTCGGCGTGAGCAGGATCGCGGAGCCGGGCGAGTGCTCGGCCTGCGCGAGCATGTCGGCGGCCATGCACTCGGGGTTCGCCGCGTCGTCGGCCACGACCACGATCTCGCTCGGGCCGGCGATCGAGTCGATGGAGACGTCGCCGTAGACGTGCTCCTTGGCGAGCGCCACGAAGAGGTTGCCGGGGCCCACGATCTTGTCCACGCGGGGCAGGCCCGCGACGCCGTAGGCGAGGGCCGCCACGGCCTGCGCGCCCCCGGCCCGCACGACCGTCGTGACGCCGAGCTCGTGGCAGGTGGCGAGCACGTGGGGATTCTCGGAGCCGAACCGCGTGGGGGGCGCCACGACCACGATCTCCGGCACGCCGGCCACCCGCGCCGGCACCACCGTCATGAGAAGCGTCGAGGGATACGCGGCGGACCCGCCGGGCACGCACACGCCCACGCGGTCGAGCGGCACGTAGCGCTGCCGCAGCTCGCCGCCGCCGTCGAGCGGCACCGTCACGTCGCGGGCCAGGAGCGCCCGCTGGAACCGCTCCACGCGGTCGCGGATCCGCCGGACGGCGGCGAGGAAGCCCTGATCGAAGGACCGGTGCGCGGCGGCGAGCTTATCTCGGCCCACGAGGAGCGTCTCGGGCGCGACGTCCGCGCCGTCGATCCGCCGCGTGTAGTCGAGCAGGGCGTCGAGCCCCGTCCCGCGCACGTCCGCGCAGATCCGCTCCACGACCTCCCGGGGCGAGAGCGGCGCCCCGAACACGTCGATCGTCCGTCGGCGGCCCGCGGGGCTGACCACGTCGCCCTGCGACGTCAGCTTTCCCCGGAGCGCGTCGAGCCGGGCCCGCCCGTCGGCCGCGGCGAGATCGATGCGGGCGCAGGGCGACGAGGGGGGAGTGGGCATCACGCCAAGGATACCGGCCGATCAGCGGCGGGCCACAGCGGCCGCGGCGCCGGCCCAGCGTTCGCCCCAGCGGGCCGCGAGCCACTCGACGTCCGCCGCATCGACGCCGCCGATCTCGCGGAGGATCGCCGTCCCCCGGGCGGCGAGCGGCGGGGCCGCGTCCGCCGCACGGTCGCCGAAGACCGGGTCCGGCGGAGCGTCGCCCCGTCGCGGCGGGGCCGCCGCCAGCCGGCCGTCGATCGCCGTCGCCCGCAGGAGCGCCACGTCGGCGGCGTTGGCGTCGCCGAGCGCGACCAGCGCGAGGGCCTCGCGGATGCGGATGTCGGCGTCGTCGGGCGCGGCGGCGGCGGCTCGGCGGTAGGCGTCGACCGCGGCCCGGGCCCCGGCCGGGACGCCGGCCCGTGCTGCGCGGAGGTGACGGTCGCCGGTCGCCACGAGCCGGGCCGCGCGGCGCCGGGCCGCGTCGTTGACCGGGCGCGGAGCGACGCGGGCCGCCACCTGCCGGGCAACCGCCGGCCGCGCGGCCGCGAGTCCGTCGCGGGCCGCTCCGCCCGCGTCCGCGCCGAGGAACGGCAGGATGCCCGCCGGGCCGAAGCGCGGACCGACGCCGAACGGCGCCGGCACCGCGACGGGATACCAGCCCACGGGACCGACCGCGTACCCCGGATACCAGTTCATGGGCCAGCCGCCGACGACGGGCACCACACCCGTGACGAACGGAACCTGGCGGCCCGAGAAGAAGGTCGCGCCACCGCCGGGGGGCACCGAGAGGATGACCGAGTCGCCGCCGCCCCACGACGACGCCCCCTGGCAGCCGCCGAAGCCGAGCCCGGGCCAGCCGAACCAGAAGCCGCCGGCGGCGGCCGGCCCGCCGGCCAGGTTGCAGCCGCCGCGCCACCACGGCCCGCAGACGCCGCCGCTCGACCAGTAGCCCGAGCCCCAGCGGTGGGAGCCGACGCCGGCCATGCTGTAGCCGGCGGCGTAGCCCGCGTTGCCGAACGCCTGCGCCGCGGCCTCGCGATCCTGTATCGCCCCGCACGCGAACGCGACCAGCGCCCCGATGCGCACCACGCGGCCGAGCACGGTGATCCTCCTGTCGCAACGGACCATCATCTTCCATCCGCAGTGTACGAAATCGCCGTTCGCCGCCGCCAGCGGCGGGCGGGTGGTAGAGTGCGGGCCGCCACCGTCCCCGAGGAGCCGCCCGCGGTGACCAGCGACGACGACGCGATTCCCGGCCTGCCGCCCGCGGTCCGCGCGAGGCTGGGCAGGCTGCGGACGCCGGAGCGGATCCAGGACTTCGTCAACGCGATCCCCTGGAACCACGCGCCGGACGGGGCCTCGGCCCGGTCGGTCGCGGGCGTCCTGGAGGC
>JBJTPA010000034.1:0-5337 GCA_046074885.1 Planctomycetaceae bacterium | reverse complement strand
CCGAGCGCCGCGAGCGCCGCTGGCCGCGGCGGCACGGGCCGCCCGGCGCCGGCGGTCGCCGGCAGCGCCGCCCGGACGGCGAGCCGCCCCGCCGACACCGCGAGCACCGCGCCCAGAAGCGCCGCGAAGGTGGCCGGCTGGAGCGCGATCGCACCGCCGACGAACGCGGCCGGCACGCTCGCGATCGCGAGCGGCACGAGCAGGTCGCGCCGCAGGTGGCCGGCCCGCGCGAACTGCACGGTCGCGATCGCCGCCACGCAGACGTTGAGCACGAGCGCCGTCGGCCGGACGACGTCGGGGCCCAGGCCGGCGAGCGCGAGCACCGCGACGTAGCCCGTCGCGCCGGCGTGCCCCACGCTCGCGTAGAGGAGCGCCACCGCGCCGATCGCCAGCGGCAGCCAGCCTGTCATGGGGCGGCGACGGCGTGCCGCTCGAGCAACTCCAGCGGCACGACGGCGAGCGTCTTCTCGTGGGTGGCCTCGAGCACGACCGGCGGCGCGCGGCCGGCCGCGGCCGCCTCCCGCCAGCGGGCGGCGCACAGGCACCAGCGGTCCCCCGCCACGAGCCCCGGAAAGCCCCACTCGGGCCGTGGCGTCACCAGGTCGTTGCCTGCGCGGACGGTGAACTCGAGGAACTCCTTCGTCATCACCGCGCAGACCGTGTGCATCCCGACGTCGTCCGCTCCGGTGCGGCAGCAGCCGTCGCGGAAGAACCCGGTGAGCGGCTCCCGCGAGCAGGCGGCGAGCGGGCCGCCACGCACGTTGCGATCCCCGGATGCCCGCGGCTGCGGGCGGTCGAAGGCGATCATCGGGCACCCTCCGCGGGAACGCGGCCGCGGGCGTGCGGCCGGGACGGCTATCATGTCTGCGCCGTTCCGGCGGCGGCAAGCGTCCGGCCCGCGCCGACCCCGTCCCCCTGATGCGGCGCGCCGATGCTCGGCCTCCGGTCGCCCACCTCCGCACACTGGCTCGCGCAGGTCGATGCCGGCCTCATCGAGGCCCGCAGCTGCGAGCAGTTTCCCGTGCTCGCCGACCACGTGTCCGATGCCGAGTTCCGCCGCTTCTGCCGGGGACTCTTCGAGTCCGGGGCCCGCCACCACGCCACCTACGTCCGCCTGGCCTGTGGCTTCGCGCCGGAGGCGGAGGTCCGTGACCGCCTCGGGTGGCTCGCCGCCGAGGAGGCCACGATCCTCGCCGCGGGCGACCCCTTCCCGCGGATGCACAGCGAGTTCGCGCGAAGCGGTTGTACGATCATCGCATGGCCGCGACCGCCGCACATCCTCACCGCCGCGGGTTTCCGCTCCAGGAGACGATCGCCGTGGGGGCGCTCGTGGCTCTCGCGGCATGGGCCGTGATCTGCTGGTCGGGGCGGGGCGGCATGGTCGTCGACCTGGGGCCGCTCGACCCCGGCCGCTGGCTCCCAGGGCGGTCGCTCACGCTCGCGGACCTGCCGCTCATGGCGATGCTCGTCCTCGGCGGAGTCCCGCTCGTCGGGGACCTGCTCGCGAAGCTCGTGGCCGGCACGTTCGGCTCCGACCTGCTCGCCGGCATCTCGATCGTCACGAGCGTCGTCCTCGGCGAGTACCTCGCCGGCGTGCTCGTCGTGCTCATGCTCTCCGGTGGCGAAGCGCTCGAAGCCCGCGCCGTCAGCCGGGCGGGCGACGTGCTCGCGGCCCTGGCCCGCCGGATGCCCACGCTCGCGCACCGGAAGACCGCCGCCGGCCTCGACGACGTGCCGCTCGCCGACGTGGGCGTGGGCGACATGCTCGTCGTGCTGCCCCACGAGATCTGCCCGGTGGACGGCACGGTGGTCGCGGGCCGCGGCGCCATGGACGAGAGCTACCTGACGGGCGAGCCCTACCGCATGGCCAAGGCGCCGGGGTCGGCCGTGCTCTCCGGCTCGATCAACGGGCAGGCCGCGCTCGAGGTCCGCACCGACCGCGTCATCGGCGACAGCCGCTACGCCAAGATCATGGAGGTGCTGCGGACGAGCGAGGAGCGCCGGCCGCGGCTCCGCCGGCTCGCCGACTCGCTCGGCGCCCTCTACACGCCGCTCGCGGTCGCGATCGCGGCGGCGGCCTGGCTGGCGAGCGGCGACCCCAGGCGCTTCCTCGCCGTGCTCGTCGTGGCCACGCCCTGCCCGCTCCTGATCGCGATCCCCGTGGCGATCATCGGCGCCGTGTCATTGGCCGCCCGCCGCGGCATCGTGGTCCGCGATCCGGCGATCCTCGAGCGGCTGGCAACGTGCCGCACCGCGATCTTCGACAAGACCGGCACGCTCACCTACGGCACACCCCGGCTCACCGAGGTCGTCACGCTCGGCCGGCTCTCCGAGGCCGACGTCGTGGCGCTCGCGGCGAGCCTCGAGGCCTACTCGAAGCATCCGCTCGCGGAGGCCGTGGTGCAGGCGGCCGCGGAACGGTCGGTGCGGCTCCTCGAGGTGGAAAACCTCGCGGAGAAGCCGGGCCAGGGACTCGTGGGCCGGGTGCGGCGGCTCAACGGCGGCACGGAGACGCACGACGTCGCAATCACGAGCCGCCAGAAGCTCGGGAGCGACGCCGCGCTGCCTGCGGCGGCCGGAGGCCTCGAGTGCGTCGTGGTGGTGGACGGCGCGCCGCAGGCGCTCCTCCGCTTCCGCGACTCGCCGCGGGCCGACGGCCGGTCGTTCGTCGGCCACCTCGGCCCCGCCCACCGGCTGTCGCGGGTGATGCTCGTCTCGGGCGACCGCGAGAGCGAGGTCCGCTGGCTCGCCGACGTGGTCGGCATCACGGAGGTCCACGCGGGCATCCAGCCCGAGGGGAAGCTCAGGATCGTCGAGGAGGCCACGGCCGGGGCCCCCACGCTGTTCGTCGGCGACGGCATCAACGACGCCCCGGCGCTCGCCGCCGCGACCGTGGGCATCGCCATGGGCACTGCGAGCGACGTGACGAGCGAGGCGGCCGGCGCGGTGGTGATGGACTCGGCGCTCGAGCGGGTCGACGAGCTCTTCCACATCGGCGCGCGGATGCGGTCGATCGCGCTGCAAAGCGCGGTGGGCGGCATGGCCGCGAGCCTGTGCGGCATGGCCGCGGCGGCGGCCGGCCTGCTGCCCCCGGCGTGGGGCGCGCTCGCGCAGGAGGCGATCGACGTCGTCGCCGTGCTCAACGCGCTCCGCGTGGCCTGGCGCCCGGGCGACCTCACCGACTATCGCTGACGGGGGAACGCGATGCGCCGCCGCGCCGACCGTCAGTCCCGAGTGAGGCGTCCGGCGGCGCCCGCCGCCGCGGATCCCGCCAGCCAGAGCGTCGTGCCGGCGAGCGTGCGGACCACGACCCGGCCGGCGCCGCGGCCCACGACGCGGACCTCCCGCCCGGCGGCGAACTCGGCCAGGCTCGTCCGCTCCACGCGGCCGCCGCCGAACGGGGCGCGGAAGTCGTGCGGCCGCGCGTGCACGACCGTGCCGTCACCCACGTCGATGCCGTGATGGGAATAGCTGACACTCGTGCCCGCCACCCCCCGCTCGACCGCCAGCCGATTGCCCCGTGCCATGCCCGTCCTCCTGCCTCCGGACGTCCCGGCGCATGATACGCGACTCCTGCCGGGACCGTTCGGGGGCGGCCCGCTACGGCCGCGCCAGCACGGCGGCCAGTTCGGCGGCCACCGCGGCGTTGTGCGCGAGGAGCGCCCGGTTCACGGCGACGCTCGCCCCCCCGGTGAGCGCCCGCATCCGGTCGAGCAGGAAAGGCGTGACGTCCCGGCCCCGGATGCCGGCCGTCCCCGCCGCGGCGAGGGCCCCGGCGAGGGCCGACTCGTAGATCTCGGCCGGCATCTCGTGCGCGACGGGAACGGGATTCGCGACCACGACACCGCCGGGGAGCCCGAGGTCGAAGTGCGTGCGGACGGCGGCGGCCACGGCGGCCACGTCGGCGCAGCGGCGATCGACCCGGAGGCCGCTCGCCCGCCGGTAGAACGCCGGGAACTCATCGGTGTCGAGGCCGAGCACCGGCACGCCGAGCGTCTCGAGCATCTCCACGGTCCGCGGCAGGTCGAGGATCGCCTTGGCGCCGGCGCACACCACCGCGACGCGGTGCCGCGACAGCGCGACCAGATCCGCCGACACGTCGCCGGTCGCCTCGCTGTGGCGGTGCACGCCGCCGATGCCGCCGGTGGCGAACGCGCGGATGCCCGCGGCCTCCGCGGCGAACAGCGTGGCCGCCACGGTCGTCGAGCCGGCGGCGCCCACCGCGAGCGTCGCGGCGAGGTTCCCCGTGTTCACCTTGGCCACGCCGGGCGTGGCGGCGAGCCGCTCGAGCCGGGCCCGATCCAGCCCCACGTGGATCACGCCGTCGAGGATGCCGATCGTGGCCGGCACCGCGCCCCCGGCGGCGACGATCGACTCCAGTTCGATCGCCGCCGCCACGCCGTCGGGCTGCGGCAGGCCGTGGGTGACAAGCGTCGTCTCGAGTGCGACGACCGGGGCGCGGCGGTCGAGCGCCGCAGCGACCGATGGCGCGATCCGGATGCGGTCGGTCATGGGCCCGTGCTCCCCGTGGGGCTACAGCATGATGCCGGCGATCGCGGCCGAGAGGGCGTTGGCCAGCGTGCTGATCACGAGCATCTTCAGACCAAGCTGGGCGAGGTCCCCGCGCCGCTCGGGGATCAGGGCGCCGATGCCGCCGAGTTGGATGCCGATGCTCGCGATGTTGGCGAAGCTGCACATCGCGATCGTGGCCAGCGAGAAGGCCTTGGGGGTCAGCGAGTCCCGGAGCCTGCCCAGGTCGAAGTAGGCGATCATCTCGTTGAGCACCGTCCGCGTGCCGAGCAGGCCGCCGATCGCCTGGCAGTCCTGGGACGGCACGCCGATCAGCCACGCGAAGGGCGCGAAGACGAGCGACAGGAGCCACTGGAGCGACAGGTCGGGCCGGCCGACGAGCCCGCCGACCCATCCGAGGGTGAGATTGACGAGCGCCACCAGCGCGATGAACGAGATCAGCACCGCACCCACGTTCGCCGCCAGCATCATCCCCTCGCGGGTGCCCCGGGCCGCCGCGTCGAGGACGTTGGAGTCGAGCCGCTCGTTCGACACCTTGAGTGTGCCGAGCGTCTCGGGATCTCCCATCTCCGGCACGAACATCTTGGTGAGGAAGATCGTCGCCGGGAAACTCATCAGGATCGCGGTGAGCAGGTCGCGGAGGTCGCAGCCGGCGGCCTTGTAGGCCCCGAGGATGCCTCCCGACACCAGGCCCATGCCACTGACCATCACCACGGCGAGCTCCGACCGCGTGAGCCGCGGGAGGTAGGGGCGGATGACGAGCGGCGCCTCGGTCTGCCCGAGGAAGATGCTGGCGGCGGCGTTGAG
>JBJTPA010000033.1:0-5070 GCA_046074885.1 Planctomycetaceae bacterium | reverse complement strand
AGTCGACTCCGCGGGCGATTAGCTCAGTTGGTTAGAGCACCAGCTCGACAAGCTGGGGGTCATAGGTTCGAGTCCTATATCGCCCACTGCACGCTTCTTTCGGTCCGGCCGCCGCTGCGGCCGGCCGCCGGCGGTTCCGGCCCGCGGCCGAACCGTTTTCTCACGGGATGCGTATGAATCCCTAACGGTCGCCTGGCAGGCTGGGCGGCCGCCGCGCCGGGCACAGTGGCCCGGGCAGGGAGGCCACGCTTTCCGTGGAGGGAGCCATGAACCGCGAGAACCTGGTGGCGCTGTGTTCCCGGTGGGTCGAGGGCGGCGACCGGGTGGCCGTGGGTCGGGTGACGGTCGCCGCCGACCTGGCCGATCCCGTGCCCGAGATCATGCGGAGCTTCCGCCGGGCGGAGATCTCCGAGAGCGAGAAGAACGCGCTCCTCTCGCTCGTCTGCGACACCGAGGAGGTGGTGGACTGCTGCGCCGAGACGGCCTGCGTCCGCGACGAGTGGGCCGACGAGCACGAGGTCTCGGGCGACGACGACTGACCGATGTCCCGGCCGCTCACCGCCCGCTCACCACGAGCCGTAGCAGCCCACCGAGAAGCCCTGGTAGAAGGCCTGGCCGCCGGCGTCGATGTCGTTGACGTCCTTGTTGTCGAGGTTGAACTGCCGCTCGCTCGTGGCGACGCCGGCCACCCAGAGGAAGTCGTAGCCGGCCTGGAACGAAAAGTTCGGCGTCACCTGCCAGCCCGCCATGATCGTCATGTCGCCGAGGAACCCGGCGCCGACCTGCGACGAGGCGGAGGCGAGCGACGTGGTGCCGGAGGGGCCGATCGTGGTCGTGTTCACGCCGGTGGCGGCCTGCGACATGTTCGCGAACGTGATCGCCGGCGCGGCCCGCCCGCGCAGGCCCCAGTAGAAGAACTCGTTTTGACTGACGAGTTCGGCGCCGAGGTTGAGGCCGAGGAGCCAGTTCTGGGTGTTGATCTGGTAGAAGCCGCCGAACTGCGACGGTGGCACGGGCGGGAGCACGCTGGTGCTCCCGTTGTCGGGCCGCGACGACTTGAGCGTGAAGCCCTCCGTCATGCGGGCCAGTCGCGTGCCGACGATGAGGCCGGGGAGGAAGCCGCGCTCGGCATGCCGGATCCAGTCGCCGCCGGGCCCCATCACGAGCTGGTCGCGGCCGAGCCGCCGCCGCAGCCGGTAGTTCAACTCCCAGCTGTTGAAGTCGGAGCGGACGGTCGTCTCGTAGCGTCCGGCGTAGTTGAAGCCCGCCGCGTCGAGGTTCAGCGGCGTGATGATCACGCCCCCGGGCAGGGCGTTCCAGCCGGCGTAGTCGTACCAGTTCATGCCGCCGTAGTAGACGAATTCGGCGGCGCGGTCGCGATCGACGGAGTCGCGGCCGAGCGACTTGCCGATCGTGACCCGGGCGCCCGGCGACACGTCGAACGGCTGGCCCGTGGTCGTGTAGTTCTGCGGAAACCGCGCGGGACCGTTGATGTTGATGTCCTCGGCGATCTTCTGGCGGTTCTCACGGCTTCGCTGCATCCACATGCTCTCGGCGCCGACGTACCAGCCGCCGTTCCAGAACCAGCGGCCGGAACTGGCCTCGAAGGGCATCTCGTCGAGCCGGAGGTCCTCCACGAGCATGCCGCGGGACGCCGCGGCGGAGACGTCGAGCACCTCCGGGGACGCGAGGACCGACTCGACGGCGGAGGGCGGCGGCAGGGGCTCGTCGGCGAGCAGGCTGCTCCCGAGCACCGAGCCGGCGGGCAGGTCCGTCGGCGCGAGCATGATCGACTCGTCGCCCTCCGCGGGCTCCTGGGCGGTCGCCGCGGCGGGCCCGGCCGCGACCCACGCCGCGGCCACGATGGCCGCCGCGAGCCCGGCTCGGCGTCGGAAAAGTCGGGAGAGGTCGGTCACGGCGCGATCCGCGGGGGTCCGGGGCGCGGCCCCGGGAACGACGCCGGAATCATCGTCACCCGCGCGACCCGGATTGCAGGAATTTTCGTTACGGCCGCCCGTCGCCTGCCCAGGTCGCCCAGCCCCCCGGGCCGCGGTCCGCCGTGGCATCCCCGGCCGGACCGGGGCGATCGGCAGGACCGGAGCGCGGGTTCAGCCGGCGATCCCACGGGATCGATGAACGCTGCGAGGGTTCCTCGCCCCCAGGCCTTTCCCCATGCTCCCCAAGCGCCACCACCTGCTCGTCGTCGGCCTCGTCATGTTCCTGGCGGGCGTGCAGTTCCGGCTCGTCGAGTCGTTCACCCTCAACGAGCGGTCCACGCGGTTCGTGGCCGCCGAGATGGGCGGTCTGCCGGCCCAGGCCGCCTGGCAGGCCGCGCCGCTGCGCACCGTGATCCAGCCGCCCCGTTGGCTCGGGCTCGCGCTCATGTCGGTGGGCGCGGTGGTGGCCGTCAAGAGCCTGTCGCTCCGCGGCACGGCCTGACCGCGCCGCCGCGCCGGCCGGCCCGCTATGCCGCGTCCACCCCGTGGGGCACGAGGCCCGGGCTCTCGCCGAAGTAGTACTTGCGGGCGTCCGGGTTCGCGAGCACCTCGTCGGCCGTCCCGTGGCAGAGCACCTTGCCGGCACGGATCACGTAGCTGCGGTCGGTGATCGCGAGCGTCTCCCGCTCGCGGTGGTCGGTGATGAGGATCGAGATGCCGTCGTCCCGCAGCCCGCGGATGATCCCCTGGATGGAATGGATCGTGACGGGGTCGATGCCGGTGAAGGGCTCGTCGAGGAGGATGATCCGCGGCTCGGTCACCAGGCAGCGGGCGATCTCGAGCCGCCGCTTCTCGCCCCCCGAGATGTAGTGGGCCTTCGAGCGGCGGATCTTCACGATGTCGAACTGCTCGAGAAGCTCCTCGCAGCGGCGGCGGCGGTCCTTCGGCCCCATGCCCACCAGCTCCATGATCGCGAGCAGGTTCTGCTCGACGGTGAGCTTGCGGAACACGCTCTGCTCCTGGGCGAGGTAGCCCATGCCGCCGTCCCGGGCCCGCTTGTGCATGGGCCAGTCGGTGATTTCGGCGTCGTCGAGGAGGACGCGGCCAGAGTCGGGGATCACCATCCCGCAGGTCATGCGGAAGCTCGTCGTCTTGCCGGCGCCGTTGGGGCCGAGAAGCCCCACGATCTCGCCGGCCTCGACGTGGAAGTCCACGCCGTCCACGACCCTCCGGCGGCCGTAGTTCTTCACGAGCCCTTCGACGCTCAAGAGCGGCATCCGCGGTCCTCCGTCACCGGACGAACCGCATCCTCCCGAAGTTGGGAACGAAGGGCAATCGCAGTTCCCAGGTGCCTATTTTCAGCGGAATGCTCCACGACGTGGGCACGCCGTGCGGCCAGAAGACGGCCAGGGCCCGGCCCACGATGAGGTGCCGGTCCACGTGGTGGAGCGGCCGCTCCGGCGTGCCCCAGGCGCGGCTGTCCTTGCTGGCCGCGGAGTTGTCGCCCAGCACGAGAAACTGGTCGGGTCCCAGCGGGAAGGAGAGTGTCGGCTCCTCGATGATCTGCCCGTTGCTGCCGACGTCGACGGCGGTGATGTAGTAAATGTCGCGGAGCACCTCGAGGTCGCGCACGGTCACGTCGGCTCCGGCGACGGTGACGCCGACGGGCGCCAGGTCGCTCGGCTCGGCCCCGCCGGGCTCGGGCGATGGTGCCGCCGCCGACACGGGCGGCGCGGCCATCTCGGCCGCCCACGCCGTCGGCCCGTCGCAGGCGATCCGCCGGCTGTTGACGAACAGCGAGAGTTCGTCGTCGACGTTGGCGAAGAGAATCCGCCACCGGCCCCGCCCGCGGACGGGCGTGTGGGCCGTCGCCGCGATGCCGGTGGCGGCCTCGAGCCGGGCGGTGCCCGTGCCGAGATCGAGCAGGCACCGATGCCGCCGGCCGTCCTCGACCAGGTCGAATGCCACCGTGCCGCTTGCGGTGGCCGTCTCCAGCCGGCAGGCGACGGCCAGGTCCCCCACCGGATGCGGCCGGGTCGGGATCGCGTTGTAGGGCTGGAAGTCGTCGATCCGCCGCGGCCGCGCCCGCCCGGCAAGGGACTGCCCGGCCTCCAGATCCTTCCAGTCCTGGTCCGTGGGCACGAGGTGCCGGTAGCGGAGCGTCGCGGTGCCGCCGGGGCCACAGCCGGCCGTCCACGAGCGGCCGTCGTCGGCCGTCTCCCAGCGGCACTGGCCCTGTCCGCCATCAGCCGACCAGTCGGCCCAGGCGAGCGGCCAGCCGGCGGCCACCAACCGCGGTGACACATGGCGGCTGTCGTGGACGCACTGGAGCATGGCCCGCAGCGTGTCGGGTGGCTTCCGCGCGATCGTCGCCGGCCCGCTGCCGCGGCTGGTCCAAAGGTCGCCGTTGGCGATGTGCACCGTCTCGTCCGGCAGGCCGACGAGCCGCTTGATGTAGTTGGTCTTCGCATCCTCGGGATAGCGGAACACGACGACATCCCAGCGATTCGGCCCGGTGAAGTCGCAGGTCAGTTTGTCGACGAGGATCCGGTCGCCGCTGAACGACGGATAGTCCCACTTGTAGGCGCGGCCCCCCTCCGGCGCGTCCTCCACCAGGCCGGTCACGTACCCGCAGTTGGGACAGCGGGCCGCCGGCACCATCTTCCCGGTGAGCCGGGCCTGGAGTTCGGCGATCGGCCCGCGGTCGCTGTCGAGCATCTCCAGTCGGCGCCGGGCGGCCTCGCGGTCCTGCAGTCCAGCGGACGCGTCGGCGGCCATGCGGGCGACCACGACCCGCTCCCGCTCCAGCCGCGCCAGTTCCGTCCGCAGGCTCTGCGACTGCTCGTCCTCCTCGGTGCTGCACCCGACACGGAAGTTGCGGCCGCAGGACTCGCAGGCCAGGTCCTTGTGCCGGCCCATGAGCGTGGGGGCCATCGAGCCGGTGGGAATCACGAACGCCTCGGCCTCGAAGGCCCGAAAGAGCAGCGCGAGTGTGAAGGCCACGACGATCGACTCGATCGTCTCCAGCCAGCCGGGGACCGGGTTCCAGACCGTGTCCTCCGCCGGCCGCTCGGCCCGCTGCCGCTCACCCCGCTGCCTGCCGGCCATCATCGGTCTCCTCGCGCGCTCGATC
>JBJTPA010000032.1:0-11532 GCA_046074885.1 Planctomycetaceae bacterium | reverse complement strand
GGGCCGCGAACCGCCCGGCGGCGGCCGCGTCGGCCGTCACGATCGCGTCGGTGTGCCGCGAGCCGAAGCGGTTCACGTGGTCGATGGCCGCGTCGAGCGAATCGACGACGGCCACCGAGATCTTGGGGCCGAGATACTCCGTCGCCCAGTCGGCCTCGGTGGCGGCGCCGGCGGCCGGCACGAGCGCCCGCGTGGCGGCGTCGCCCACGATCTCCACGCCCCGGGCCGCGAGCGCCGCGGCGATCCGCGGCAGGAAGGCCGCGGCCACGTCGCGATGGACGAGCAGCGACTCGGCGGCGTTGCAGACCCCCATCCGCTGGCACTTGGCGTTGACCGTGACCGACTCGGCCATGTCGAGGTCGGCGGCCCGGTCCACGTAGACGTGGCAGTTGCCCGTGAAGTGCTTGAGGACCGGCATCCGCGCCTCGCTGCAGACGCGGCGGATGAGCGCCTCGCCCCCGCGCGGGATGGCGATGTCGATGAGGTCGTCCATCGTCAGGAATTCGCCCACGGCCTCGCGGTCGGGCGTGTCCACGAGCTGCACGCAGTCCGCCGGCAGACCGGTGTCGGCGAGGGCCCGCCGCACGCTCTCCACGATCCTGGCGCTCGAGTGGGCCGCCTCCTTGCCGCCGCGGAGGATGATCGCGTTGCCGGCGGCCACGGCCACCGCCGCGGCGTCGGCCGTCACGTTGGGCCGCGACTCGTAGACGAAGAACACGACGCCGAGCGGCACCCGGATTTTCCTCACCACGAGGCCGTTGGGCCGCCGCGTCTCCTCGATCACCTCGCCCACGGGATCGGGCAGCCCCGCCACCGCCTCGACGCCGGCGGCGATGCCCTCCACCCGCTTCGCGTCGAGCAGCAGGCGATCGATCGCGGCCGGGGAGAGACCGTAGCCGGGGGCCGCGGCGACGTCGCGGGCGTTCGCGGCGAGGATCTCGGCCGTGTCGGTACGGATCGCGGCGGCCGCGGCCCGCAGCGCCGCCGACTTCCGGGCGCCGG
The DNA here is from genome assembly GCA_046074885.1 of Planctomycetaceae bacterium. Classification (GTDB taxonomy): domain Bacteria; phylum Planctomycetota; class Planctomycetia; order Pirellulales; family UBA1268; genus QWPN01. The sequence goes on along the minus strand of JBJTPA010000032.1, from coordinate 10,530 downwards.
GGATCGCCGCCAGGTCGATCGCGGCCCGCCGGGCCCGCTCGGCCATGCGGCGACAGTGGAGGTGGAGCGAGGAACTGGTCATCGACATGGTTCGGTGAGATGTGCCGACGGTAGTGCGATGCGCAGGATATCCTAGAAAAGATCGGATATCTCCGTCAGGCCGGTCCCGTCGCTTGCGCTCCGGGCTTCCTGGGGTCATCGCACGACCTGGTCCTCAAGCGCCCACAAGTGTCGAGAGTGCTTCCATCCGCCGCCGAAACAGCCGCGATGCGACGGGCCCTGGAACTCGCGCGGCGGGGAGAGGGCCGCGTCGAGCCGAACCCGATGGTCGGGGCGGTGATCCTCGCGCCCGACGGCAGCGTGGTCGCCGAGGGCTGGCACGACCGGTTCGGCGGCCCGCACGCCGAGGCGGTCGCGCTCGCGGTGGCGGGCGACCGCGCCCGCGGCGCGACGCTCGTCGTCACCCTCGAGCCCTGCTGCCACCGCGGCAAGACGCCCCCCTGCGCCGAGGCGATCGTGGCAGCCGGGATCGCCCGCGTCGTGGTCGCGGCCGGTGACCCCTTCCCCGCCGTGGCCGGCGGGGGGATTGCCGCACTTCGCGCGGCGGGGATCGACGTGGAGACCGGCCTGCTCGAGGCGGAGGCCCTGCGGCTGACGGCGCCCTACCGCACGCTCGTCACCACCGGCACGCCGTGGGTGATCGCCAAGTGGGCGGCCACGCGTGACGGCCGCCTCGCGCTGCCGCCGGGCGGCGACCGCTGGATCTCCTCGCCCGAGTCGCGCGCGATCGTGCACGCGCTCCGCGCGCGGGTCGATGCGATCGCCGTGGGCAGCGGCACCGCCCTCGCCGACGACCCGCTGCTGACGGCGCGGCCGCAGGACGTGGGCCGGGTCGGCGGCAGCCCGCGGCCGCTGCTGCGGGTCGTGCTCGACGGCCGCGCGCGGCTGCCGCCCGGCAGCCGGCTCGTTCGCACGGCCCGCGAGTCGCCGGTGCTCGTGGCCGTCGGGACCGCCGCACCGCCGGATCGCATCGCCGCGCTCGCGGCCGCGGGCTGCGAGGTCTGGCGGGCGGCCGGGGCGACGCCCGCCGACCGCCTGCGGGAACTGCTCGCCGAACTGGGCCGGCGGCGGCTCACGAACCTGCTGGTCGAGGGCGGCGCGCAGGTGTTCCGCACCCTGTTCGACGCGGGGCTCGCCGACGAGACCTGGGCCTTCGTCTCGCCTCGCGAGGCCTGCGGCCCGCCCGATCCCGGACGGACGCTGCCGGCTCCGCCCGCGATCGACGTCGAGGAGGTCAGCCATCCCGGCGGCGACACGCTGACCCGCGGCCTCGTCCGCCGGCCTACTTCTTCGGCAGGTCGCGGATCACGTTCCGCCAGCGGGTGACGACCGCACCGTCGCGGACGTTCGTCTCGGCCACCGCGGCCCGCAGGCACCGCGCCACGTCCAGCACCACGTCGACGGTCTTCAGCCCGTCGCGGGCCTGCACCGTCTCGTCGGACGCCTGGAGCTCGGCCTCCGGATCGACCGCGCCGTCCCGCTGGCTGACGCACGCGTATCGCGCGAGGTACACGAGCCACGGCTCGACGGCGTCCACGAGGCCGGCGAAGTCGAGCGCCGCCGCACCGGCGAGCGGCTCCTCGAACGCCCCCACCTGCGAGCCCGTCTCGAGCTTCGCGGCGTCGAGCAGCCGGGCCGCCTGCTTCGGCGCCAGGGAGAACACGGCCACGTGCTCGCCGACGCCGATCGCCGGACGAAGCTGCTCGTCGAGCCCAGCGCCGGGAGCCGCGAACGACCAGACCGTGCCCTTGTCGACCTTGGACTTCTCGGGATCGGGGGGGATTCGCACGCCCTGCGGGACGGCGTCCGGATCGATCTCCCGCAGGGCCTTCGCGGCCTCGTCGCCCAGCGCGAAGAGGTCGTTGAGTCCGTCGCGGAAGAGCTTCGCGTCCTTGAGCGGCAGCACGATCGCCAGTTCCGGCAGCGGCAGCGGATCGGCGGAGGCCGGCAGGTCGCGCTGGGGCTTCTTCGAGCGCGACTTGGCGTCGAGCACGAGCCCCACCTGTCCGTCGGCCAGCGACGGCAGGACCTTGCGGCGGACCGCGTCGGCGAGCCGCTCGGCGAGGGGGCCGAGGCGCTCGGCGACCTCCTCGGCCCGGTCCTGCTCCGCGGCGTCGAGCGACGGCAGGCCGTGCTCTTGGACGAGCGACCAGAGCCCACCGACGAAGTCACACACGTCGTCGATGAGTTTCGGATCGGGCTTCCGCCGCACGACGAGGACGCCCAGCGGTGCGCCGCCGGCGTGCTCGAGCAGGTCGAGCCGCCGCGCCCCGTCCAGCGGCTGGTTGCGCGACCAGTCCCAGGTCTGGCCCTCGTAGCCGGAGTCCCCGAGCCAGGAGACGGCCGTCCACGGCCCCGGCTCCGGCAGGCGGGCCGCCAGCGCCGCGGCGAACCGCTCGACGAGATCGGCGGCCTCCTCGACGGCTTCGCCGGACAAGCCCGCGGCGCCCAGCCCCTCATCGAGCGACTCGAGTTGGCTCGCGACGTCCTCGGGGGATTGCGCGAGGGCCCGGATCATGTCGGCGCTGGCGTACGAGATCGCCGTCAGCTTCCGGTCGGCGTGGGCCACGACGGGCGCGAGCGCCGGCACCCCCAGCAGCCCTGCCTTGCCGTTCCCGAGCTTCGCCAGGTGCTCCGTGGAGTCGCCGAGCGAGAGGATCACCCGGTCGCCCACCACCCCCAGCGCCACGCAGAGGTCGAACGTCCGCAGCTTCGCGAACGCCTGGTCGAAGCCGTCGATGTCGCCGGCGTCGTCCGCGAGGCCCCGTTCCAGCTCGCCCCACGGCAACGACTCGCCCCGCACCGTGATCACGAGGAAGTCGCCGCCGGCGACCTGCCGGCGGGCGACATCGACCGGGGAGTCGCCGCCCCCGATCGCCGCCTCGGCCAGCTTCTCGAGCCGCGCCACCTGGTCCTTCGCGACCTTCGGCTTCGTCGTCCTGAACCCCCAGACGACGTCGGGCATGACGAGCAGGTCGGCGTTGTCCACGAGCGTCTGCACGAGCAGCCGCGACTGCAGCGCCCCGGCGAGATCGCCGGCCTCGACGCCGAACTGGCAGCGCATGCGGCGGGCCCGCCGGCGTGCCGCGGCCTCGCCGCCGCCTGCATCCTCGAGGACGTCCATCTCCTCATCGAGGATCACGCCGTCATCGCCCATCCCACCCATGGTCTGGGTGACGGCGGCGAGTTTCCGCACGAGCCGCGCGAACGTCGCGCACGAAGGCTCGCCGTACACGAACGTGTCGGTGGCCACCATGTCGGCGAGCAGGTCGAGGGCCTCCGCGTTCTCGGGAAGCGAGAGGAACGCGTCCGCGATCGACAGCGGGCTGCCGGGCATGGACCGCTGCTCCTCGAGCGAGTCGAGGGCCCGCTGCACCGCCGGCAGGCTCCGCAGGGACGCCCAGGCGTTGCTGCCCACGAGCAGGTCGTACTGCTCGCGGGCCCGCAGCGTCGCGGACAGGAACGCCGCGTCGGCGGGCACCAGCGTCGCGCCGCTGCCGGCGAGGCCGGCGGGGACGTCGGCCGCGGCGACGGCCGCGCCGAGGATCGCGGCGGGTGCCGCGAGAGCCGCGAGGAGGAGGCGACGGGTGCGAGGCACGCTCATGGGGACATCCTTGCGGGGACGGGAGGGAGGACGCTGCCGGACCTGGCAGGCGGTAGCATACGACAAACCGTGGTCCGGCGGGCGACCGCCCACCGATGAGTTTCGCCGCACACCCGCCCATGCGCATCGGGGACACCGAGATCGTCGCCACCTTCGCCGAGGCGTTCACGCTGCGCCTCTGCCGGCTCGTCGTCACGGCCCACGATGCGCACTGGCTCGATGCCGCGGCAGCCAGTTTCTGCGGCTACGGCACGAGCGTGATCGGCTGCGACGCGGAGGCGGGCGTGGACCGCCGGCTGCCCGCCGCGGAGACGCCCGACGGCCGGCCGGGCGTCGTGCTGCTGGCCTTCGCGTTCACCGCCGAGGGCGTGGGCCGAGCGGTGGCCAACCGGGCCGCGCAGTGCCTCCTCACCTGCCCCACGACCGCGGTCTTCGACGGGCTTCCCGGGGCCGCCGACCGCGTCCCCCTCGGCGGCCACGTGCGGTTCTTCGGCGACGGGTTCGAGAAGGCCAACGTGGTCGCGGGCCACCGCTACTGGCGGGTGCCCGTCATGGATGGCGAGCTGCTCGTCGAGGAGACGGCCGGCGTGGCCGTGGGGGTCGGCGGTGGCAACTTCATCCTGCAGGGGCAGTCATTGGACGCGGCCCTCGCCGCCGCGCGGCGGGCCGTGGCCGCCATCGCGGCGGTGCCCGGCACGATCACGCCCTTCCCCGGGGGCGTGGTGCGGTCCGGGAGCAAGGTTGGATCCCGGTACGACGGCCTGCGGGCCAGCACGAACGAGGCCTTCTGTCCGGCGCTCGTGGGCCGGGTCGAGACCGGTCTCGTGCCCGGGGCCTCCTGCGCCCTCGAGATCGTCGTCGATGGCGTCGATCCGCTCGCCGTGGCGGCCGCGCTGGCCGCCGGCATCCGGGCGGCGGCGGGTCCGGGGATCCCGGCCATCTCGGCCGGCAACTACGGCGGCAAGCTGGGCAAGCACCAGTTCCACCTCCTCGAGGTTCTCGCGGGGGGCTGAAGCCCCTCGGGCCTCGCTGGGCTTCTCCCGGCCCGCCCGATCTGCTACCTCCCCGCGGTTCCCGGCCGCGACACGGCCCGCGTTCCCGCGCGGCGCCGGCCGCGGTGCCTCGTGACCCCGAAAGGGGGATCGCCATGACGGCTCCAGACCGACCCTCGCGTCAGAACCTCGTCGTGCCGCCTCCCGGGGGCACCATGCCGATGGCGATCGGCGTCGTGGTCTGCGGCTGCATCGGCTTCGCCACGGTGTGGGCCATCGGGTTCGGCCGGCCATCCGGCCGCCCCGCCGAGGGCGGCCCCACGCATGAAGTCCCCGTCGAACTGCCGCCGGCTGCCGCGCGGCCGGAGGCGGATTCCGCGGTCACGCCGGCGTCGTTTCGCGGGTCGGCGAACGCCTCCGCGCCGTCCGACCGCCCGCCGTCGCGATTCGCCGTCCGCCCGCGCGAGGGGGGTGCGGAGCCCGGACGGGCTCCCGGCCGCCTCGACCTGCCGCCGGAGAGCGAGATCGCGCCGGCCCTCGCCGCCGGCAGCCCCGGCGCGTCGCCCGTCGCGGTCGAGACGCCGCTCGGCGATCCGGAGCCGCTCGATCATGCCGCCGGGTTCGATCCCTCGGCGGACGCCGCCGCCATCGCCGCCGAGCGGTTCGCGGGCGACGCCGCTCCGCCGCCGGACGCGGTCGCGGCGGATCCCGCCGTGCCCCCCGCGACCGAGGAGCCGGCGCCGGCCGCCGCGCCGGCGCAGGTCGAGACCACCCCGCCCCGCGAGCCGGAGGTCGCCGCGACCGTCGAGCATGGTCCGCCGTCGCCTCCGCCGTTGGTCGAAACGCCGCCGTCACCGCCCACAGCCGTGGCGGCTTCCGCGCCGGCGGGCACTCCGTTCGCGTTCGGTCCGGCCCCGGCGTCGCCCATGCCGCCGCCGGCCGCCGAGCCGCGAGCCCCCACCACGCCGGCCTCACTGCCCGCACCGCCGGCGGCCGCTCCACCGCCGGCCGCCCAGGCGGTGCCCTTCGCGTCGGCGCCGGCGCTCGTGCCGGGCGGCCACCAGGGCCAGGACGCGCCGCTCCAGCCGCCCGTCGACGTCGCCGGGCAGGGGCGGCCGGGGCCGGTCCAGCTCGAGGGCGTGCAGTCGCCGCAGCTCACCGTCGAGAAGCGTGGTCCCCGCGAGGTGCAGGTGGGGAAGCCGGCCCGCTACGAGATCCTCGTGCGGAACGTGGGCGCGGCCGTGGCCCACGACGTCGCCCTCCGCGACTCCGTGCCCTTCGGCGCCGCGCTCGTGACGACCACGCCCCCCGCCGTGCCGGGCCACGCCGCGCCCGGCGTGCCCAGCGACGAACTCGTCTGGAACCTCGGCGAACTGGCCCCGGGCGGCCAGGCCCGCGTGGTCGTCGAGATCATGCCGCAGGCCGAGGGGGAGATCGGCAGCGTCGCGAGCGTGAGCTTCCGCGCCGACGCCTCCGCGCGGTCGCGGGCCACGAAGCCGGCGCTGGCGCTGGCCTGCACCGAGCCGAAGCCGGTGCTCATCGGCCGCGACGCCGGCCTCACGATCACGGTGAGCAACCCCGGCAGCGGCGTGGCGACGGGCGTCGTGCTCGAGGGCACGCTGCCGGAGACCGTCTCGCACCGGTCCGGCCGCGAGCTGGAGTTCGACGTCGGCCAGCTCAAGCCGGGCGAGTCGAAGACGATCGAGCTCGTGCTCGGCACACGCGGCCCGGGCGTCCACACCGCGCGGCTCGCCGCCCGCGCCGACGGCGGCATCGAGGTGCAACAGGCTGTGCGGCTCGAGGTCACGGCCCCCGCGCTCGAGCTCGCCGTCGACATGCCGCTGCGGCGGTTCCTGCAGCGGCCGGCGACGTGCGCGATCTCGATGGTCAACGCCGGCACGGCCCCGGCCCGCTCCGTCGAACTCGCGGCCCAGCTGCCCCCCGGCATGAAGTTCGTCCGCGCCAACAACGCCGGCTGGCACGACGAGCGGACCCACCGCGTGCTCTGGAACCTCGAGGAGCTGCCGCCGGGCGAGACGGGCACCGTGGAGGTCGTCGTGATGCCGGTCGAGCTGGGCCCACAGAAGATCATGGCCGCGGCCCGCAGCGCCGACGGCCTGGCCGACCAGGTCGCCCACGTGTGCGACGTCGAGGGCCTGGCGGCGCTCGTGTTCGAGGTCGCCGACAGCGAGGACCCGATCGAGGTCGAGGGCGTGACGGAGTACGTCGTCCGCGTCGGCAACCAGGGCACGAAGGCGGCGACGGGCGTGCGGCTCACGGCCACGCTGCTCGGCGACCTCGAGCCGGTCGCCGCGCAGGGGCCGGCCGGCCACCACGTGGAGAACCTCGTCGTCTCGTTCGAGCCGCTCGCGAAGCTCGCCCCGGCGGAGGAGGCGATCTACCGCGTCCGCGCCAAGGGCCGCTCCGCGGGCGACCAGCGGGTGCAGGTGCAGATCACGAGCGAGGACCACCCCGCGCCGATCACCAAGGAAGAGACGACCCGCGTCTATCTTGACCGCTGACGAGCCATCCATGGCCTCGTCAGCTCGGCCCGTCGGGGCGAAGCCGAGGTTCGCCGCGACGGGCATGCTCTGCATCGTGCCGAGCCGACCGGTGAGCGTGACGGCAGCGCGGCGCTTCGTTCCTCCCTCTCCCTTTGGGAGAGGGCCGGGGTGAGGGTGCTTTGGGTGCCAAGCCAAGATGCTCCTTCACCCTCACCCGGCCTTCGGCCACCCTCTCCCAGAGGGAGAGGGACGAGACCCATCGCACGGTCGATCGGGTCATTTCACGCGCGCAACGTCGCGCCCACCCGGCGGCCGCACTCGGCCACGATTTTCTCCACGGCCGCGGCCGCCTCGTCGCCCGAGAGCGTGCCCGTCGGGCTCCGCAGCGTGAGCGACACGACCAGGCTCTTCACGCCCGCGCCGAGCCGAGCGGCGTCCTGCCAGACCTGCACGAGCCGCCACCGCTCCAGGAGGCCACCGCCGGCGGCGCGGATCGCCGCCTCGACGTCCGCCCACGGCATGGCCTCGGCGACGACGAGGTTCACGTCGCGCTCGACCGCGGGAAAGTCGCTCGGCCGCTCGAGCGGCCGGGAGGCCGCCACGGCGAAGTCGACCACGTCGAGCCGCAGCTCCGCCGCCGCGACCGGCCCCGCGAGGCCGAGGCCGGCGAGCGTCGCGGCGGCCACCTCGCCGACGATCCCCGCGCGATCCGCGCGGCCGTCGCGGTGCAGCAGGATCTCCGCGGCGCGGCCGCGTGCGAACAGGTCGAGTTCGACCGGCCGCCACTCGATCCGTCCGCCAGTCGCGGTGACGTCGAGCCGCGCGAGGACGGCCTCGGCGAGCCCCTTGGCCCGGAAGTAGTCGCCGCCCACGACGCACGACGCGAGCAGCGGTTCATCGACCGGCGACGCCGCGGGGGCCGAGCCGGAGGGCCTCGCCACGTAGGCCCGGGCCACCTCGAAGAGGTCGGCGTCGGCCACGCCCGCGGCGGCGTTGCCGGCCCGGGCCTCGAGCAGGCTCGGGAGCAGCGACCGCCGCAGGCGGTCGGCGCCCTTCACGAGCGCGGGCGCGATCGCGAGCGGCGCGGCGTCGCCCCACGGGCTCGCGGTCGCCTCGAGGGCTGCGCTCACCACGCTCCGCGTCATGGCCTCGCACAGGCCGGCGCCGACGAGCACCTCGCCGGCGTGGCGGACGGCCGTCTCGCGGGCCGACCACTCGACCGGCCGGGCCGCGATCGCCACGTCCTCGGGCACCCGGTCGTAGCCTTCGATCCGCGCGATCTCCTCGACGAGGTCGATCTCCCGGCAGCAGTCGCGTCGCCATGACGGCGCCCGCCACGACGTCGCGTCGCCCGACGAGCCTGTCTCCACGAACCCGAGGCCGACGAGGATCGCCCGCTGCCGGGCGGCAGGCGCGTCGCAGCCGAGCACCTCGGCCACGCGACCGGCCCGCAGGGAAATGTCGGCGGGCGTGCAGGCGAGCCGGCCGGCCTCGACGGCGCCGCGGTCGAGCGTGCCGCCGGCGAGGTCGATGATCAGCGCCGCCGCGCGGCGGCTCGCCCAGTCCACCATCGCGGGATCGGGCCCGCGCTCGAAGCGGTAGCTCGACGCGCTCGCGAGCACCAGGCCGCGGGCGGCCGCGCGGACCGGCAGGGGCGCGAACTGGGCCGACTCGAGCAGTACGTCGGTGGTCGCCGCCGAGATCTCGGTGTCGGCGCCCCCCATCACCCCCGCGAGCGCCACCGGCCACTCGGCGTCGGCGATCACGCACATCCGCTCGTCGAGCGTGTACGTCCTGTGGTTGATGGCCTCGAACGGCTCGCCGTCCCGGGCCCGGCGCACCACGATCCTCGCCCCGCGGAGCTTCGCGAGATCGAAGGCGTGGAGGGGCTGGCCCGTCTCGAGCATCACGTAGTTGGTCACGTCCACGACGTTGTTGACGCTCGCCACGCCCACGGTCCGCAGCCGCTCGACGAGCCAGGCCGGACTCGGGCCCAGCGTCACGCCACGGATCACGCGGGCCGAGTAGAAGGGGCAGATGTCGCCGGCCGCGATCTCGACCACGACGCTCGTGCGCGCCTCCGCCGTGCCCTCCGTCGGCCGTGGATCGGGGATCCGCAGCGGGCGGCCGTAGAGCACGCCCACCTCGCGGGCCACGCCCACGTGGCCGAGGCAGTCGGGCCGGTTGCTCGTGACCTCGATCTCGAGCGCCGTGTCGCCCCCCACCTCGGCGGACGACTCGTGGTTGAGTCCCGCGAGCGTGAGCCGCTCGGCGAGCTCGGCCGCCGAGGCCGGCAGGTCCACGTAGTCGGCGAGCCACTTCGTCGAGAGGAGCATGCGTGGGCCTCGCCGTCAGAACTGTCTCAGGAACCGCACGTCGTTGCGGTAGAAGTCGCGGATGTCGGCCACGCCGTGGCGGCGGGCGGCGATCCGCTCGACGCCCAGGCCGAAGGCGAAGCCCGACACCTCGCGCGGGTCGTAGCCCACGGCCTCGAGCACGGCGGGGTCCACCATGCCGGCACCCCCCATCTCCACCCAGCGGCCGCCCCACTCCATGTCCACCTCCACGCTCGGTTCGGTGAACGGGAAGAACGAGGGCCGGAAGCGGACGTGCACGTCGCCGCCCAGGAAGCTCGAAGCGAACAGCCGCAGCACGCTCTTGAGGTGGGCCATGGTCGTGCCGGGCTCGACGAGCAGGCCCTCCACCTGGTGGAACATCGGGTAGTGCGTGGCGTCGGCCGTGTCGGGGCGGTAGACGCGGCCGAGCGACACGATCCGCAGCGGGGGCTGCCTTGCCTCCATCACGCGGATCTGCACGGTGCTCGTCTGCGACCGCAGGAGCAGCGGGTCGGCCCCGCTGGCCACCGCGAGGTAGAAGTTGTCGAGCGGATCGCGGGCGGGATGCTCGGCCGGAATCGCCAGCGCCTCGAAGTTGTGCCACTGATCCTCGATCTCCGGACCGTCGACGCTCTCGAACCCGAGGCGGGCCATGATCTCCTGCACCTGCAGGATGGTCTGTGTGATCGGATGCAGATGCCCCAGGGCGAACGGATCGCCGGGCAATGTCACGTCGATGGCGTCGCCGGCCGTCGCCCCCCCGGCACCGGACTCGATCCGCGTCTGCGCCGCGGCGAACAGTTCCCCCACGGCGGCCTTTGCCTCGTTGAACGAGCGGCCTCCGGCCGGTCGGTCGGCCGAAGCGAGTGCGGAGAGCACCTTCTGCAGCGCCTTGAGCCTGCCGCTGCGGGCGCCGAGGAACTCCACTCGGGCCTGCTCGAGCGCGCTGGAGTCCGCGACGTGAGCGAGCGAGCGCTCGACGTCGCCGCGAAACGCGGCGAGTTCCGCGAGGAACGCGCCGACCTGGGCGGCCG
>JBJTPA010000031.1:0-16072 GCA_046074885.1 Planctomycetaceae bacterium | reverse complement strand
TGAAAATCTGGCCCGTCTTCCTGTTTGTTCTTCCGGGCGTGATGTGTGTGGCGCTGGTGCAGAAGGGGGCATTTGGCGGAGCAGCCCCTCAAACGGCGGCGGACACCTTTTCATTCCTCATCATGCACCTGCTTCCTGTGGGGCTCAAAGGGTTGGTGGCCGCCGCGATGCTGGCCGCCGCGATGCAAACCTGCTCTGCGGCGCTGAACTCCACCGCCACGCTGGTCGCCTACGACATTTTCAAACGCTACAAGCCGGACCTCTCCGACCACTCACTCGTGCGCATCGGCAAGTGGACCACTGTTTTTGGAACATTCCTCGCGATCGCGTCGTCCCCGATCTTCGGCCACTACACCACCATTTTCGAGGGCATCAACAAGCTGATCACTTTTGTGGCACCGCCAATCACGGCCGTCTTCCTTGTCGGCGTCTTCTGGTCGCGTCCGGCAGGCAAGGCGGCGTTCACGACGCTCGTTACCGGGATGATTCTCGGTGCGGCGATCTTCATCCTCGATTGGACCGGAGTCTATCGCGGCGACTACATGCTGATGGCCTTTTTATTGTGTGTGCTCTGCATCGCCATTATGGCCGCCTGCGCTTTCATTTTCCCCGAACCGCTGAAGGAGGAGGCGAAGCCGCTCATCTGGGCAACATGGTCCGAACCGATCCGCCAGCGCTGCGGATCCGGCCTCTCCGACTATCGCTTGATGTCGGGCCTCGTGGTCGTTGCTTTCGTGGCCCTTTACGTCGTGTTCCACTGAACCAACCACCCGTGAAGAGCCTCCTCGGCGGAATCTGCGGGCGGATGCAGACTCCGGCAATCGGCGCCGTCCCGCCGAAGTCTATGGCCTCGATGCCCGAGAGATCGCGATGGGTCGAGGCCTCGTTCGACCGGGTGTTTTACGCAGTGAAACACGTTGTCCAAGGTCGTGCTGAACGCATCGGCCGCCGCAGCCGCACCGGCCGAGGCACAGGCCATCGATTGCACGCAGCCGGCCATCACTGAGCAGCTCGGCAGGCTCGGCATCCGGCACCTCGAGCTCGATTGTTACCGCGATCCCAACGGAGGGCTTTTCGCGCGTCCGCTGGCGCTCACGCTCGCCGCGGCATCGGGCAGGCCCGCCGCCCTCGAATGGGCCGAGGCGCTCGCCGAGCCGGGAATCAAGGTGCTCCACAGCCCCGGCTTTGACTTCCGCACCACGGTGCCGTCGCTCCGCGCGGCGCTGGCCGAGGTGAAGCAATGGTCCGACACCCATCCGCGACACGTGCCGGTGTTCCTCCTCCTGGAGCTCAAGAGCGACGCGTTTGCTCCACCCACGCCCGTGCCCTGGAACGAGCGGGGGTTCGAGGAGCTCGAGGCGACGATCCTCGGTGTCTTCCCCCGCGAGCGGCTCCTCGTGCCCGACGACGTGCGCGCCGGGGCGGCGACGTTGCGCGAGGCGGTGCGTGGAAGGGGCTGGCCCCCGGTGGACGATCACCGTGGCAAGATCGTCTGCCTCCTCGACAACGAAGGAGCGGTGCGCGACACCTACCTGGCGACAAGTCCGGCACTCGCCGGCCGGCTCCTTTTCGTGAGCGTTCCCCCCGACCATCCGGCGGCGGCGTTCATGAAACGCAATGACCCCATCGCCGCGCACGACGAAATCCGTGCCCTCGTCGATGAGGGCTTCCTCGTGCGGACCCGGATCGACGCCGGGCTCGACGAGCCGAGCCGTGGTGATCTCGGCCGCTTCCGCCGGGCCCTCGACTCGGGTGCGCAGTTGCTCTCGACCGACGTGCCTGAGCCGATCGAACGATTCCCCGGCTATGCCCTGACACTCCCGCCACCACCCGGCGAAGGCGGCGACGACTGACCGCGGCGGCGCAGGGCCCCTGACCACACCCCATCGACCGCTCGTCACCGGTCACACGCTTGCGAAAGTGACGTTGGCCGTCTTGCCCGTTCCCTTGGAATCACGACGATGATGCTCCACAGAACCGGAGCCGCGGCGACCCTTGGCCTGATCGTGGGCCTCACGGGGACGGCATGGCATGCCGACGCCTTGTCAGGGCAGGGCAGCTATTCGCTCGGCGACCTGGGGGGACGGGCAGCCTTCGTGGACGGCCAGCCGCGGCACCTGCGGATCGTGGCGGTGCACCCGGTCACGCGGTTCCGAGCGACCCGCGCGGCGTTGCGGCCGCGCTCGTCCAGTATGTCGAGGAGAAGCACCTCGCCCCCGCCCTCGAGCTGGCCCGCAGGCGGTTTCACGTGGGCGACGTGGTCGCCGCAGCGGAAGGCCTGAAAAAACTCGTTGCCGACGTACGGGGCATCGAGTCCTTCGAGTCGCCCGCCCGGGAGTTGCTCGACGAACTCGAGTCGGACGAGCACCGGGACGCGCTGGCGGTCGGCCGTGCCTATCACCAGCTGGAACTCCGGGCCCGCAAGGGTTCGAAGGCCGCCCTCGAGGAGCTCAACGCCTTCGCCGCGAAGCACCGCGACTCTTTCCACGGAGGAGCGGCTCTGCGGCTGGCCGCCTCCATCCGCTCGGGCGGGTCGATGGATCACGACGTCGCCGGGGTGCGACCTTCGCCGTCCGGCTCGGCGACTGCCGGGATCCCGCCGCTGCCCGACCCCCCGGATCGCATCTCGGTTATGTGGTGCGGCGACGTGGCAAACCAGAGCGGGTAGGCGCGGGGGTCGGCGAACGCTCGAGGAGCCTTGGGCGTATCCTCGCCCCGGCGACGAGACTTTTGCCGCCCCCGAGACGGCGATACAAGCATCCCGAAGGCGATCGAGGCGTAGTGCAGCAACTTCCGCAGCCAGGCGTTTGCCCGTCTTTGGGGCAGGACTTGGGGCAGGGGAGCCTGCCGACTGCGTTTCCTGAAGCCAGCGCGGCGGCCGTGCGGTCAGCCGAACAACTGCGTCCAGTGCCGCTCGTAGCGGCCCAGGCCGGTCCGCTTGTGATCCCCGAGCATGTTCTTGTGGTGGCCGGGCGAGTGCCACCACATCTGGATGGCCCCCGCGCCCGACTCCGTGCCCGCGGCGATGTTTTCCGCGCCGGCCGACGTGCCGGCCGCCTGGGCCCGCTTCCACGGGGTCTCACGGCCGGCCACCGGCGACTCGTGGGCGAAGAATCCCCTCGCGCACATGTCTTCCGAATGCACCCGGCACGCCTTCACGAGGCCTGGGTCGATCGCCTGCGCCGACAGGCCGACCAGGATCCTGATCTGATTGAGTCGCTGGACGCCCCTGGCCTCCTCGGGATCCAGTTCCCGGGCGGCGGCGGCGTTGGCGGTGAGGACCTGCCGGTCGGCCGGCGCGAGCGGTGCGGCGAGGATCGCGGCCAGTTCGTCGGTGGCGTCGAGTTGGGCGGAGATCGCCGCCGGGGTGGGCAGCGGCGGCAGTTTCCCTTGCTCCTTTTCGGGCAGGAGCACCGCCGCCCGCTCGGCCCACTCAGCCAGCAGCAGCAGTTCGGCCCGCTGGCCGACGAGGTCGGGCTTGGCCGCGAGCACGTCGCCGGCTGAAACCACGAGCAGCTCTTCGAGCCGGGCGAGTGCGGGATCGCTTTTCTCCTGGATCATCTCCTTCGTCAGCTCCGGTCTGGCGGCCACGTCACGGATCGTTTGCCGCAGGTGTGCGATCTCGGCCGACGGGTCGCCCTTGGGGGCCCGCTGCCCGAGCAGGTCCGCGGCCGCCCTCTGGAATGCGGCCGAGTACTTCGGCAGTCGTTCGACCAGGTCGGCTCGTGCGATGGCATGCAGCCGGCGGCCTCCCTCGCCGCCAAGGTCGAGCAGGTCCGCGGCGATGACGCTTCGTTCCTCGACCGACTTGGCCCGTTTGAACGCCCCTTGGAGTCGTCGCGCCTCGGTCGAATTGCCGGCCACGGCGTCCGCTCCGACCACCCCGCCGCTCTGCACCGCGACGGCGATCGTCACGAGTGCCACGAGGACCGCCGTGCTCGTGCCGGCAGCGGAGGAGATGGGGTGGATCGGCATGAACGCGAGGATACGGGGTGGGTGGCACCGGGTGCCAGTGGGACGCGGGAAGAGAGTGCAGACGAACATATCTGCCGTGCGCGCCCGGGTGCGACCATGGTCGCCGAGCAGCCCGTCACGTCACTCGCCGTCGGGAATGTCGGCAAGCGGCGCGATGCCGCGAACCATGGTCATGCAGTCGGCGGACATGCGGCGGTCGAAGATGCCACCGGCGACCGCTGCGACGCATGCGCACACCGCGCTCCCATGACACCTCGCGCAAAAGCCTGGGCCAAACTGATGGCGCAGGCGGGGGGGCGCTGAAGTGCCGTTGGGTTGGAAGAGCTCGTGCAGGCCGATGATGACCGGGCAAGCTGCACCGCGTCCGATTCTTTGGTAATCAGGCGAGCCAGCCTGCGCCGATCGCCACGCTTCCGTTCGGCAACACCCACGCGGCCTCCTTGTCTGGAGCCGCATTATCGCACCGGCAGGCAGAGGGCGCACTATGGGAAAAAGGACGGGGGAGCGCGGGTCTCAAGTGGGGGCCGTATAGCCCGTATCCCAGCCGGCGGTCATGACGACGACCGCCGCCACGATGCATGGGTATCGCGGGCGTCTCCGGGCGGGGTGTTCCGCAAGGGTGGCAGAATGATGCAGGGGAGCAGAATCACGCTTCGGTGTCAGCTGCCGCCGAGGAGTTCCTTCACCTGTGGCTCGATCGCCTCGGCCCAGATTTCGTAGCCGCGAGGGGAGAGGTGAAGCAGATCGGGCATGATCTCCTTCGCGAGCGTCCCGTCGGCCGCGAGAAAGTTCGGGCCGATGTCGAGGTAGAACACGTCCTTCCCGTCGTCAAGCTTCACGAGGTGCTCGTTGACGGCCGTGTTCTTCTTCCGCAACGGGTCGTCGAGGGTCGCGCCGCGGGGGAAGACGCCGAGGAGGAGCACCTTCGTGCCGGGGAGCTTCTGCCGGAGCGACCGCACGACCGCCTCAATGCCGGCGGCGGTGTCGGCCGGCTCGTTCGCCGCCGCGTTGTTCGTGCCGATCATCACCACCGCGACCTTCGGCGTGATGCCGTTCACGTTGCCGTTGTCGAGCCGCCAGAGCACGTGCTGCGTGCGGTCGCCGCTGATCCCCGCGTTCATCGCCTTACGGGCACCGTAGAACTTGTCCCACGCCTGCTTGCCCTCGCCTTCCCACCCCTGCGTGATCGAGTCGCCGATGAAGATCAGATCGACCGCGCCGGGGACGGCCCGCGAGTTGATGAGCTCGTGCCGCTGGATCCAGTTCGCGTCGCGCGGAGCGGGGGTCACGGTGTCCCGGACCGTCGCGGTCGGCGGTGCGGGAGCAGTGGCGGGCTGGGCGAACAGCGGCGTTGTCGCGGTCGCGACAAGGGCCACCAGGCACACGATGAACCGGGGGCGGGCGTTCATGCGAGGGTCTCCGGAAGGGCGGGAAACATCAGGCTGTCGGCCAGGATCGCCGCCGCCAGGTCGTCAGGACTGACGAGCATAACCGAAGTTCAGGTCGGCCAAAGGCACTTCGGCAAGCGTCGGCCGAGCCGAGCGCACCGGTAAAAGCAACAGCCTGGGCTGGCCGGGCTTGATGCGACCCTCGCTTGAAGGTGCCAAGGTGTGTCAGGATCTTCCGGGAGGCGTAGCCAAAGGTGCGTTGGGCATGAATGAATGATCGAAGGTGTAGGTCCCTTATGGGCCCGTTGGAGGCAACCAGAAGCCGCAGGCAGCTGCACGGGATCGAGGTTGGCATCGTCTTCCCCGCGAGGGCGTGCCAGGGCGGTCCCTTGTCACCGCTGCTCTCCCATGTCGTGCTCGACGAGTTCGACAAAGAGTTGGCGAGCTGGGACCCCGCACAAAAGGGTGTCCAAGGTGAGTCGGGGCGACTGCCCGCTCCCAATGGATAACCGGCACTCCCTGGACATCGCCACGCTGGCCATCTTCCCGGAATACGTCGAATTCGACGGGGATGATGTGCTGAAGCTGGTGGTGCCGGGGGAGGCCGGAAGGACCATCCGGTGACGGGCCGCGCGGCCCGCCCCGGTCTTCTGCCGTCGTGCCTTCGCGGAAGGCGAACGAAACGTTCGCCCCGTGAAAGTCACTCCCATGGACACGATGTCTTCCGCCGGCGGAGCCGGCAGTTTTTTCTATGACGATTCCCATGCTTCTCACCCTCAGCGATCGAACGGCCGCGGCCGCGTCCGCAGCGCGGACTTCGGCATGCCCGAGCGGGCCGGGCTGCTCGACCTCGCCCGTACCTACCTCGAGAACCAGGCCCGGCTCTGGCCGGAACTCGTCGGCACGCCCGCCGTGCCCTCGGCGGACGCCGCCACGATCGCGGCGATGGCCGCCGACTTCGAGCGACGGTTCCGAGCGCAGGCCATCGAGGTCTTCCGGCCCGGGCGGATGCCCCGGCCGTGGAGCGCTCTCGGGGCTGCCTACCTGCGGTTCAGCGACGAGAACTCGAACCCTCGTTCGCTGGATCAGCAGCTCCTCAACGTCCTGAACCGCGCACGGCGGGACGGTGTCTTCATCCCGTGGCAGTACGTGCTCGCCGACGCCGCGGTGAGTGGCGCGCTCGACTGCCGCCGCGGCTACACGATGGCGAAGGAGCTCCTGGAGCGGCGGGATGAGACCGGCGTGGCGTGTTTCCTGATCGACGACATCTCCCGCATGAGCCGCCGCACGATCGAGTCGCTGCAGCTTGGTGAACTCGCCAGGGCGACCGGGGTCCGCGTCGTGGGCGCCAGCGACGGTTTCGACAGCGCGAATCCTCAGTCCGTGCTCCTCCTGCCGGTCATCAGCTCGATGAACGAGGCGTTCCTGACGCAACTCACTTCCAAGGTGAATCGCGGCATGGACGACGCCTTCCGTCGCGGCGACAACATCCAGCCGCCCGGGGTCGGCTACCGTATGGTGGTGGTCACGAACGCGGACGGCAGCCCGGTGATCACCCACAAGGGCACGATCGAAAAGCGGGCCGAGATCGACTCCGAGGCGGCGGCCTGGATCGTCCGCGGCGCGGAATTGATCGCCCACGGTGGCAAGAGCCCGGGCGAGGTCGCCCGACTCTTCAACGAGCACGAGGTCGGCGGGCGGCGGAAGTGGTCTGACAACTCGATCCGCAAAATCTACGCCCGCGAGCGGCTCGTGGGCCGCGAGGTTTTTCGGACGACCCGTCAGGAGCGGAACCGAAAAACGGGCAAGGTCCGCTACGTGAAGCTGCCGCAGGACGAGTGGCTCGTCCGTGAGGCCCCGCACCTGCGGATCCTCTCGGACGAATTGGCGGCAGCGGTGCGCACGAAGCTGAAGCTGGGCGCCCAATCGTTCGGCCGGTCAGCAGGGGATCGGCGGCAAAAGGCGCATCGCGCCGACCTCTACCCGAAGGTGCTCGTCCGACCGATCTGCGGCGGCTGCGGGAAGCCGATGATTCTCGGCCGGTCGTGCGACAAGTACCAATCGTTCTTCTGCTTCAACGCGTTGCACGGAATCGAGGGGTGCACGAACCGGGGCTACAAGTCGGCGCGGATCATCGACGAAGCGGTGCTCGGGAAGGTGATGGCGACGCTCTTCACGGCGGACTTCATCACGGACCTGACGGCCGAGGTCAACACGCGGCTCGCAGAACTCGCCCGCCAGCCGATCCCGTCGACCAAGAAGCTCGAGCAGGAGATCGCTGCCGCCGACCGGCAGCTCAAGCGGCTCATGGACCGGCTCGACAAGGCCGACGGCACGCTCCTCGACGCGGTGATTGTCAAGGCCGAGGAGATGGGCCGAGAACTCGCCGCGAAGCGGGAGCGACTCAAGGAGCTCCAGCGGGCCGCCCGCCGGCCCGGCGTGCGCAGCGTTCGCGAGCAGGACGTCGTGGCCGCCCTCGGGGGGCTGCGCGACCTGCTTCAGGGCGACGTCGCCGCCGCCGCGCAGGTGCTCAAGGCGCTCGTGGGCGACGTCGTCATCAAGGCCCA
Organism: Planctomycetaceae bacterium; assembly: GCA_046074885.1. GTDB lineage: Bacteria > Planctomycetota > Planctomycetia > Pirellulales > UBA1268 > QWPN01. The sequence continues at coordinate 8,142 of JBJTPA010000031.1, read as the reverse complement.
AAAGGTCGAGGGCAAGAAGCGGCCGGAGATGGAGGCACGGTTCACGATCAACGCGATCCCCGCCTTGGCCGCCCTCGACCGCGGGAAGGCCGCCAACGGCGTTGATCCAACCGTCGGTATGTGGGAGTTCCTGAATGCTGACCGTTGGATCATGCTCGGAAAGGTGCCTAGCGGCCGCCAAGTCGTCGTGGTTTCGCTGCATCCCACGCCGAAGTATGTGGTGATGATGCCGCAGATTACCGCTATGGCGGACGCAGGGTCGGGGATCGACCTCATTTCACGGGTGCTCGGCACGTCGGCGGTGGTTGTCCGCGACGCTCTGCATCTCCGTCGGACGGGTCAGCACCCGCCGCGACGCATCGACCCCCGGCGCGGGCGGAAACGGAAGCCGGGCGAGCCACCCGCGCCGAAGTACCAGCAGATCGCCGCGGAGGTGGACCAGCGGCGGAAAGCAGGTGAGGGCTTCGACCGGTTAGCCCGGGAGATGAAGGTCAGCCGCGGCACGGTCGTCCGGGCCTATGACTACGCTAACCGCGCCGAGGCGGCCGCCGCGGCACGCGACGGACGCAAGCCAGTACGGCCGTCGTATCGCCGGAGCGAGGAGTCACGAGTGGCCAAGCGAAGGCCGCGGAGCTAATTCCTCACACCGGAGAAATCACGCGCTGGTGGGCCACTGGCCTACTTGAGCCTGCCCCCACCTCTGATCCAGCCAGGGTGTTAGCTAGACAGGGCGGGTAGATGGGCATGCCCATCTACCCGCCGCGCGAACTCGAACGGCGTGCGGTGCCCCAACGAGGCATGCGGACGCATCCGACTGTAATCCTCCCTCCACGCTGCCGTCAGCCGTGTGACTTCGTCCAGCGACAAGAACCAGTGCTGGTTCAGGCACTCGTCGCGAAGCTTCCCATTGAACGACTCGATCACCGCATTGTCCGTGTGCTTTCCAGGCCTGCTGAAGTCGAACTCTCGCCGTTTGAGTTTTTGGACCGGCTGGCCGATCTCGTGCCGCCACCGCGGAAGCACCGGCACCGGCCAGCCGGAGGCTGCCGTGGCGGTCGAGCCAAACCTCGGGTTTGGCTCCGGCCGCCGTGAAGGAAGCCACGGGTGTTCGCGCCGAATCACAAGCTCAGGCGGGCCGTCGCAGCGCTCGCCATCGGGCACATTGGTAAGTGGCGTGATGTCACGACCAATGGACATGCAGTTGGCGGACATGCGGTGGGCGGAGATGCCACCGGCGCCGACGCTTGGCGAGATCCAACGGCGGTCAAGCCGTGCTGGCCTTCCGGTGGGCGAGAGGCCGGCGGTGCGTGGTGGTCTGCGTAAACTGAGGAGACGGTGCTCGCTGCGACCCTGCGGGTTCGCAAGACGCTGCGGCGTGTCCGGTCGGGGATCGTCCTGGCGGAGGTTTCCAGTCGAATGACGCCATCACGGTCGCGTTGGTTGATCATCGGGAGCGTTTTATGTTGATCCGTTTATTCACGGTTGCATGTATAGCCTCCGTGCTCGCGGGTGGATTGGTCCGCGTGCCGGCTGCCGACATGGCCAGCGGCATCGACCTGACGGCGTTCGGTGTGCCGGGGCTCCGTTCGGCGTCCTTCGACGAAGATCTCCCGCTCAAGGATGTCGCCTGGCGGGACGGCCGCGCCCCGCGACGCTTCTACCTCTCGGGCATGATCGGCCCGTCATTCGCCAATCTGTCGAGCGCAGCGGACCCAACGCTCGACGGCGACAGTTCGCTGTTCGCCGCGGGGGGCGCCCTGGGCATCGCCTTCGAGCGGCCGAACGGCCGGCTCCGGCTCGAGACCGAGGGCATGGGGCGAAGCATGTACATCGTGCCGTGCCCCGAGCCGGCGCCGTGCGCGACCGTGCTCGCCGGCACGTGGTCGGTGATGGAGAATCTCTGGCGGGACGTGATGTTCACCGAACGGTTCGGCGCCTACGGCGGCGGTGGCATCGGCGCCGGGGGCTACGCGTACGGTGAACGCTTCGCCGGCACCATTCTCTACGATCCGGCGGCCTCCAATTTCGCGTGGCAGTTCGGCGGTGGCCTGCTGTGGGAGCTCGGCGATCGGCTGACGTTCGACGTCGGGTACCGATACTTCCAGATCAACACCCTCGGCCATCCCTCCGTGGCGCCCACGCTGTTCACGGCGAACGAGCTGATGTTCACGCTGCGGCTCTACGAGCCGTTCCGCGGCTGGCGGAGGTGATGTCGGTCGGCAACGCTCACGCGGATGAGACGCGTGGTCGCCGTCGCCATTCCGGCCGGGAGGTGTTTTTGCTCGACCATATGGAGGCTCTCGCCAAATTTTTTTGCACCCGCGACGGGCGGCGACTAGCCTGACGGCGAACAGCGTTGGCGGACGCTGCTCGCCTTCGGGAATGCGGACTGTTTTCACCAGGGAATGGCACCTACGAGGATTTGATGTCGCTGCTGCAATCTGTGTTCGTTCGTGGCTCCGCCAAGCGTTCCCGTTCCACGACTTCCCAATCCAGGGCCACCCGTTCCTCGCGACGCCGACATGTCCGCCGCCGCAACGAGTTCGCCACGCGGCTGGAGCGTGGGCGGACGGCCGGCCGTGCATCGCGGTCCTCACGCCGCCGCCGCGTCCGGCGTCGCCGGCTGTTCGCCCCGGGGCGTGACTCCGGCCGCTCTGCGTCGAGCTCGTTCGCCCTGAACGGCTTCGACGCGCTGGAATCGCGGTCGATGCTGGCGGCCGACGACATGGTCGTGAGCCTCGTCGGCAATCAGGTCGTGCTGACGCTCGACCCCGCCGGCGCGGCGATCACGGACCTGCACACGACCTACTCCGCAGCGACCGGCGTGCTGACCATCACAGCCGCCCGCAGTGCTGGCTCGATCTCGACGACGCCAACCCCCATCGCCGGCATCACGGTTGATTCGGCGAACGACCTGATCCTGGTGAACCTGAAGACGATCCAGGCGTTCGCGGGCCTCGCCGTGTCGGGCGGCGTCGGCACTGACACGGTCACGATCGGCGCGGGCGGCATCAACCTCGCGGCGCTGACGAGGGGGGCGGCCAACCAGGTCCTCAGCATCAACACCGGCGGCGGCGCGAGCGACCGCATCACGGTCGCCAATGCGCTCTCGGCGAAGGGTGCCGGCCCGGTCAGCCTCACGACGGCGGGCGTCGGCGCGGGCAACGGGATCCAACTCGCGGCCGGCGTGACCTCACCACAGGGCAGCCTCGTGTTCGTCGGGCCCGTGTGGCTCCTCACGGCGACGTCGCTGTCGGCTGGCGGCCCCATCGGCTTCTCGTCCACGATCGACGGCGCGCAGCGGCTGACGCTCTCCGCCGGCAAGGCCGTCACGCTCGGCGGCGCGGTGGGGAGCACGACGCCGCTCGCCGGCCTGACGCTGGCCAGGGCCACAGGCGTCGCGATCAATGGCCCGCTCCGCCTCGACGGCACCGGCACGCCCGCGGGCACCAGCGGCCTGGTCATCGGCAAGGGCGTGAACAACGTTGTCGTGTCGCCGGTCGCGGGGTCGACGATCAGCGGGTTCGGCCGCAGCGGCATCGCCTTCCTGGGCGGGTCGACGAACTCGCGGATCACGAACGTCGCCAGCACGCTCAATGGCATCGGCCTGAGCGTCGCGCCGGGCTCGTACACGGGCACGGTGGTGTCGGGCAACTCGTTCTCCCAGAACACGGGCGACGGGGTCTTGCTCGTGGGTGCCCAGGGCATCCTGCTCGGCGGTGCCGCTGCGGGGGCCGGCAACACGATCATCTTCAACGAGGGCTACGGCCTCCGGGCGACGGGCACGAGCACCGGGTCGGTCGTGCAGGGCAACCAGATCGCCAACAACGTGCTGGGCAACGTCGCGAGCCTGGCCGTCACGTGCAGGCTGGTGCAGATCCAGTCCGCGCCTGGACTGTCGGTGCGGCTCGGCCCGCTGGGCACGGCGCCCGTGATGGCCAGCCAGCTCGGGCGCTATGCCTTCCAGATGGAGATCAGCGCCAACGGAGTCGAGATCAACTCGCAGGGTGCGCTCGACACGCCGAAGGGGCTCATCGACGTCGGCGTGGGCGTCGACGGCGGGGCAGCCTCGCGTCGGCCCCGCGGCGTGTCCTCGGTCCAGGCTACCGAGTTCCGGCAGATCGGAGCGGTCACCTACGTCGACGCCGCGGCGCTCGGCGCCACGGGCACGCCGTGGGTCTCGATCTCGGGAGGTTCGCAGCCGGTCGTGGCCACCACCAGCCTCGTCAAGGGGCTGACGCCGACGAGCACGCTGGCCGCGCTGCAGTTCCCGATCACGTCGCAGCGGGTCGGCACCGACGCGTTCGGGACGCGGTACGCGATGACGATCGGGAAGTCGACGTTCGCGTCGTTGCTGCCGCTCTCCGAGTTGACGGCGCTCGGCATCAGCCCGGTGTTCGGCAACGACGCGGTGCCGGTCGACGTGTGGGTGAACGCGCAGGGCTACGTCACGCGGTTCGCGGGCACGGTCGAGAACGTCGCGATCACGGTGTCCCTCGACCGGTTCGGTGTTCCGGTCCAGGTGTTCGCGCCGCCTGCGGCGCAGACCGGCGGCATCGGCTCGACGTCGGGCCAGCAGCTGTTCGCGGACGGCGCGACCGGCGCCACGGCCGGCGCGACGGGCGGCAACGGCGGGATCATCTACGGCAACGGCGGCGCGGGTGGCGTCGGCGGCGTCGGTGGCAACGCGGGCTGGATCGGCAACGGGGGCGCGGGCGGCGCCGGGGCGATCGGCGTGACGGGTGGGAACGGCGGCGTCGGCGGCCTGCTGCTCGGCAACGGAGGCACCGGTGGCTCGGGCCAGGTCGGCGCGGCCGGCACGGCTGGCATCGATGGCGCGAATCCCGGTGACTCCGGGACCACCGGCGGCACGGGCGGCACCGGCGGATTCGGCGGCCAGGGCGGCGCGGGCAGCGTGATCTTCGGTCGCGGCGGCAGCGGCGGCCTCGGTGGCACGGGTGGCGTGGGCGGCACTGGTGGCAGTGGAGCCGCCGGCGCCGACGGCAGCAATGCCGGTGACGCGGGCCAGACGGGCGGCTCCGGTGGCAACGGCGGTCGCGGTGGCGTCGGCGGCGGTGGCGGCGTCGGTGGCAAGGCCACGTTCGTCTTCAACGCGAACCCGGGCGCGACGGGGGCCGGCGGCAACGGCGGTGCCGGCGGCAACGGCGGCCTCGCGGGCGACGGCGGCCAAGGCGCGAACGGCGACGCGATCACGCCGGACGGCGGCTCCGGCGGCAACGGCGGCGCTCCGGGGCTCGGCGGCGCCGGTGGCACGGGTGCCATCGCGGGCGCGAACGGATCGACGGCCACCTCCGGCGGCAATGGCGGCGCGGGCGGCGCGGGCTTCAACGCCACGACGCCCGGCGCGCGAGGCGGCAATGGCGGCGTCGGCGGCAACGGCGGCGCGGTGGGCAACGGCGGCGCTGGCGGCACCGGCGGCAACGGCTCGGCTGGTGCGGCGGGCACCAACGGCAGCACGGGCACGTCGGGCACGAGCGGCCAAGCCGGCGGCGCTGGCGGGAATGGCGGTGCGGGCGGCGCCGGAGGCTCCGTCTCAGGTAACGGCGGCTCCGGCGGCCTTGGTGGCGTGGGCGGCACGGGTGGCGCCGGTGGCAACGGGTCCACGGGTGCCGGCGGCGCGACGGCCGGCGCGGCGGGCGCGACGGGCGGCAACGGCGGCAACGGCGGCAACGGCGGGGCTGGCGGCGCGGGCGGCAATGGTGGCGTCGGCGGCCTCGCGAGTGGCGTGGGCACCGCGGGTGCGGCCGGCAATGGCGGGAATGGCGGCGTCGGTGGCACGGGCGGCGCGGGCGCGAATGGTGGAGCGGGCTACACGGGTGCAGCTGCATCGGGCAGCCCGGCCGAAGCCGGCACCGATGGCGGCAACGGCGGCAACGGCGGCGTTGGCGGCAACGGCGGCGTTGCGGGGCTCGCCGGCGGCACGGCTGCGGCGGCCGGCACGCAGGGCGCCGGCGGTGCGGGGGGCAATGCCGGCAGCGGCGGCACCGGTGGCAACGGCGGAGACGGGCAGAGCGGCGTTGCCGTCTCGATCGCGAATCGCGCGGGCGGTGTCGGCGGCAACGGCGGCAGCGCCGGCCTCGAGGGCACGGGCGGCAGTGGCTCGGTGGCGGGCACCACCGGCGCGTTTGGCAACGGCGGCGCGGGGGGCAACGGCGGCAACGGCGGCAGCCTCTCGGGCGCGGGCAACTTCGGTGGCGACGGCGGCTCCGGCGGCATGGGAGGCGTCGCAACGGGTGGCGTCGCGGGCAACGGCGGTCGCGGCGGCAACGGCGGCAGCGGCGGGCCCGGAGCGACGGGCACGAGCAAGGCACCCAACGGCAACGCGGGCAGGGCCGGCGGAGCGGGTGGCGACGGCGGCGTCGGTGGCAGTGTGACCACGGGCATCGCCGGCAGCGGCGGCTCCGGCGGCAACGGCGGCAGCGGTGGCAGCGGCGGTTCCGGATTCGCCTCGACTGATCCCACGCTCAGCGGCGGCAACGGCGGCACCGGCGGCAACGGCGGCAACGCGGGCCGCGGTGGCGTCGGCGGCAACGCCAGCGATCCTGCGGGCTCGAACGGCAACGGCGGCAATGGTGGCAACGGCGGCGCCGCCGGGAATGCAGGCAACGGTGGGGACGGCGCGGCGGGCGACGCGACCACGCCCGACGGCAGCGCCGGCGGCAATGGCGGAAACCCGGGCACGGCGGGTAGCGGCGGAACCGCGGGCGCGGCTGGCAGCGGTGTCGGAACCGCCGGCAAGGCGGGCACCAGCGGCTCCACGGGAGCGGCGTCGACCAGCGGCGGCAACGGCGGCAACGGCGGCAACGGCTTCGCCGCGACGACGTCGGGCGCGGCCGGCGGCAATGGCGGCGCCGGCGGCAATGGTGGCCAGTATGGCAATGGAGGCAACGGCGGCGCGGGCGGCGCCGGCGCGACGGGCTCGACCGGCGGCACTGGCGGCTCCGGTGGTCAAGGCGGTGCTGGCGGCGCGGGTGGCTCGATCTCCGGCAACGGCGGCAATGGTGGCGCTGGTGGCCAGGGCGGCGCTGGCGGCGTCGGCGGCACGGGTGCCAATGGCATCGACGGCACCGCACTCGCGGCCGCGACCGCCGGCCAAGCCGGTGGCGACGGCGGCGCGGGTGGCTCCGGCGGCGCGGGCGGCAAGGGCGGCAGCGCGGTCGTCGGCACGAACGGCAATGGAGGCATCGGCGGTAGTGGCGGCGCGGCCGGCGACGGCGGCGCAGGGGGCATCGGTGGTTCCGGGGCGACGGGCATCGTCACCGACAGCGAGAGCGATCCTGGGACTGCCATCAACGGCGGCGCTGGCGGTCAGGGCGGCAGCGGCGGCAACGGCGGCACGGGTGGTGCCGGCGGGATCGGCGGAGACGCGGGCGGTGAGGGCGCTGTCAACGGCTCCGGTGGAGCGGGCGGGACCGGCGGACAGGCCGGGCTGCCTGCCGACGGCGGCACCGGCGGCGACGGCGGCTACTGGTCCGCGTTCGTTGCGGTTGTGGCCGGCGACGGCGGCGCTGGCGGGGCCGGCGGAGATCCCGGCGCCGTCGGACTCGGTGGCAAGGGCGGCGCGGCCGGTACCGGCGGCGTGGGCGGGACCACAGGCAATACCGGCGTTGCTGGCGCCACGGCCACCGGCCCCGCCGGCAACGGCGGTGCGGGCGGTGCGGGCGGTGCGGGCGGCGTCGGCAGCACCGGCATCCCTGTGAACGGCGGTGCTGGCGGAACTGGCGGTGATGGCGGCCTGATCGGCAACGGTGGCAGCGGCGGGAACGGCGGGAACGGCGGGAGCGGAACCGATACCTTCGTCGCCGGCCACACCGGTGGCAACGGCGGCGCGGGCGGCCGGGGCGGCGCCGTGTCGGGTAACGGTGGTAATGGCGGCAAAGGCGGCCAGGGCGGGGCCAGCTATGTTGACGTCCCGGGCTTCGCCAGCACCGCTGGTGGCGACGGCGGAGCCGGCGGAGCCGGCGGCAACGCACTCGGCATCGGCGACGGCGGGAACGGCGGCGCCGGCGGGAAGGGCGGCACCGCCGCCAACGGCGCCAACGGAGACTTCTTCAACTACGGGATCCTCGACGGGAGCACGGGCGGCAACGGCGGCAACGGCGGCAACGGCGGCGCGGGCGG
>JBJTPA010000030.1:0-7250 GCA_046074885.1 Planctomycetaceae bacterium | reverse complement strand
AATCCAACTCTTCAGCAAAGGCGGTGATGTGAGGGTCGAGGAGTTCAAGTGTTGGAAGATGAAGTCCATTTATGCGGGAGAATGAAAATCTCGACGCCCAGTTCCGGCCGCGTGCGGTAATGACCGCCGTGCTTCGCCACGATCATCCGCGTGACGATCCCCCGGCCCGAAAACACCCACCCCGGAACGAGCGTGCACAGGCTCACGAAACTCGGAGCCGTCAGCCCGGGAGACAGTCCTTGCAGCAGTTCCTGGAATCCGGGCACAAGATCCACGGCGAGCGTCCTTGCTCAGAGTGAATGGGGGTTAAGGTCCATCCACTCTGAAGGAGGCTCGCCGCTTTTCAGACGGCAGTTTCGGCCGGGCAATCACACCTCAAAAACTGCAAAAGTCGAACTGAGGGAGAGGGAGTAATTGCAATCACCGTGCCGACCACCAGTGCCATCATGGCGTCGGGTTCTCACGGCTCCCCAAGGTGTGCCTGCTCCGGGACTGTCCCGCCGTCTCGCCGGGTCGGTGATGAGGTCCGTGACGTTCGTCGCCCGCACGCATGCTGCGCTGGCCAGGTGGCGCGGCTGACCCCGCGGCGGCACACGGACGCGGGCGTCGTTCCGCGGTCAGCCGAGGACGTTCTCGAGGACCTCCTCCGACACGTAGATCGGGAGGTTCGGCTCACAGGTCACGGCCACGGCGATCGCGTCGGAGGGCCGGGCGTCGATCTCCACGATCTCGCCGTCCTTGAGCACGCGGATCACGGCGAAGTAGGTGTGCTCCTTGAGCTCGGAGATCACGACGTCCTGGAACTCGCCCCCCATCAGCTCGACGGCCGCCACGAGGAGGTCGTGGGTGAGGGGCCGCGGCGACTGGTGGTGCTTCACGCGGCGGTCGATGCTCGTGGCCTCGAACAGCCCGATGAGGATCGGGAACGTGCGGTCGCCCTCGACCTCCTTGAGATACACCACCTGCTGGTCGTTGACCTCGCTGATGATGATCCGCGCGAGTTCCATCTGGACGCTCATGGCCGTGCTCCGAAGGGGCGGGCGACCGGTGACGCATCCGCCCGACTGCGTCCACCCGCGATGCCGGGCAGTGTACCCCAAACGGAGGCCGCAATCACGCGTCGCCGGAGGCCTTGCGGCTCCGCAGGTCCGCGAGGGCCGCGTGTCCCTTGGCGATTTTCGCCTCGAGTTCCGCGAGCTGGGCCCGCTCCTTGGCGACCACGGCCTCCGGGGCCCGGGCCGCGAACGTTCCGTCGGCGAGTTTCTTTTTCTTCGCCTCGATGAAGCCCGCCGTCTTCTCGTTCTCCTTCTCGAGCCGGGCGATCTCGGCGGCCACGTCCACGAGCCCGGCGAGGTCCACGAACACGTCGCAGCCCGCGGCGGTCGCCGTGGCGGCCGAGGGCGGGGCGGCGGCGGCGGGCCCGACCGCGGCGAGGTCCGCCACGGCCATCGAGGCGATCGCGCCGTGCATCGGCTCGAGGAGCGCGGCGGTCTCAGGCGACGTGCGGATCGCGACGCTGACCCGCGTCTTCGGCGGCACGTTCTGCCGGGCGCGGATCTCGCGGATCGCCCCCACGACGGCGAGGAACGTGCCGAAGCGGGCCTCCGTCGTGGCGTCGGACCACGCGGCGGGAGGCGTCGGCCACGCGGCCACCATGATCGAGTCGGGGAGCGGTCCGGTCGCGTCCCACGGCATCCGCCGGCCGCCGGCCGCAGCGCGCAGGTGCTGCCAGATCTCCTCGGTGACGAACGGCATGATCGGGTGGAGCAGCCGCAGGATCGTGTCGAGGCCGAGGAGGAGCATCGCCCGGGCCCGGTCGCGGTGGGCCGGGTCGGCGAGCCGCGACTTGCAGAGCTCGAGGTAGGCGCTGCAGAACTCGTCCCATGCGAAGGCGTAAAGGATCCGCGCAGCCTCCGCGTAGCGATACTCGTCGATCGCCGCGGTGACCCCGCGGGCCACGGTGGCCAGGCGGCTGGCGAGCCAGCGGTCCGCCAACTCCAGCGACGCAGGATCGGCCAGCTCGCGCCCCACGTCCCAGTCGCCCGCCACGGCCGCCGGGGCCGGCTCCGCCGCCAGGTTCATGAGGACGAAGCGGGTCGCGTTCCAGAGCTTGTTGGAGAAGTTTCGGCCGGCCTCGAACTTCTCGCTCACGGCGGGTCCGCGGGGCAGGGCGAGGTCGGCGGCCGACGACGCCCACTGCGTGCGGAAAGGCTTCCCGCACTTCGGGCAGTCGATCCGGGGCTTCGTGCGGTTCTGCACGGTCTGCTCGACGAGCGCGGAGCACGCCGGGCACTGGAAGTCCACCGGCATGCGGACGTCCTGCGTCTCGGTGGCCATGCCGGCGAGCGCGAAGCGGAGGGCGTCGGCGCCGAGCGACTCGATCACGTCCACCGGGTCCACGCCGTTCCCCTTGCTCTTGCTCATCGTCTCGCCGTAGCGGTCGAGGATCTTGGGGTGGATCGAGACCTCGGCGAAGGGGATCCGGCCGGTGTCGAAGACGCCCATGATCACCATCCGCGCCACCCACAGCGTGAGGATGTCGCGGCTCGTGACGAGCGTGCTCGTGGGGTAGAAGGCGGCGAGCTCGGGCGTGGCGGCCGGCCAGCCGAGCGTGGAGTGGGGCCAGAGCGCCGACGAGAACCAGGTGTCGAGCACGTCGGGGTCGCGCGTCAGCGACCTGCCCGCGACGGTCTCCGTGGGGAGCGCCTCGTCGGAGGAGCACACGAACCAGCCGCCGGCGTCGTCGGGGCTCCAGGCGATGGTGCCCCGCGCGTCGAAGGCCGCCCGCAGGTCGGCCTCCGTCACTCCCGTCACGTGCCAGATCGGAATCCGGTGGCCCCACCAGAGCTGCCGGCTCACCGGCCAGTCGCGCTTCTCCGAGAGCCAGTCGAGGTAGCTCTTCGCGTATCGCTCGGGCACGATCCGCACGCGGCCCTGCGTGACCGCGTCGAGCGCCGGCTGGGCGAGCTCGTCCATGCGGATGAACCACTGGTCCGCGAGGTAGGGCTCGATCGGCGTCTTCGACCGGTCGGAGTGGGCGAGGTCGATGACCCGGTCCTCCACCTGCTCGAGTTTTCCCGCTGCCTCCAGGTCGGCCACGACCTTCTCGCGGGCCTTTTTGATCGTGAGCCCCGCGTAGGGCCCCGCCTCGGCGTTGAGCGTGCCGTCGGGATTCAGGATGTTGATCATCGGCAGCGACCGCCGCCGGCCCACGTCGTAGTCGTTGGGGTCGTGCGCCGGCGTGATCTTCACGCAGCCCGAGCCCATCTCCGGCTTGGCCCACTCGTCGGCCACGAGCGGGATCGCGCGGCCGAGCAGCGGCAGGCGGACCTGCCGCCCCGCCTTCGCCATCGCCGCGAGCGTCAGAAGGTGGGGCAGGAGGTCACGGCGCCGGGCCGCGAGGTTTTCGAGTTCCGAGTCGATCGCCGCCTGCTCCTTCGCGGGCGTGGCGGCACGCTTCTCGCGGAGGGTGTTTTCGACCGCATCGAGCGCCGCCGCGGGATCGGGATGCACGGCCACGGCCGTGTCGCCGAGCAGCGTCTCGGGCCGCGTCGTGGCCACGGTCACGCTCGCCGGCTCGCCGGGCCGCGGATCGATCACGTCGTAGCGGATGTGCCAGAAGTGGCCCTTCACCTCCTCGTGGAAGACCTCGTCGTCGCTGACGGCCGTCTGCAGGAACGTGTCCCAATTGACGAGCCGCTTGCCGCGACGGACGAGGCCCTTCGTGAACAGGCGAAAGAACGCCTCGCGGACCGCGGCGGCGCACTGCCCGTCGAGCGTGAACCGCGTGCGGTCCCAGTCGCAGGAGGCACCGAGGTCGCGCAACTGCCCGAGGATCCGCTTCTCGTACTGCTCCTTCCAGTCCCAGATCCGGGCCACGAGTTTCTCGCGGCCGAGGTCGTGGCGGGAGAGCTTTTCCTCCTCGAGCAGCCGCCGCTCGACGACCGCCTGCGTGGCGATGCCCGCATGGTCGGTGCCGGGCATCCAGAGCGTGAGGCAGCCCTGCATCCGCCGGGCCCGCACGAGGATGTCCTGGAGCGTGTTGTTGAGCGCGTGGCCGAGGTGGAGCGCCCCCGTCACGTTGGGCGGCGGGATGACGATCGAGAAGATCTTCCGGCGACCGCGGTCGCCCGGGGCGGGGGGCTCCGCGTGCCAGTAGCGGCCGGCGTCCCAGATCTCGCGGCAGCGGGCCTGCGCGGCCTTGTGGTCGTAGTGCTTCGGCAGTTCCTGCATGGGGCTCCTCGACGAAGCCCACATTCTGCCCGCACGCGGCCGATCCCGCCACCGCGGCCCGCCCGATCGACCCTGTCGCTGCCCCTGATCGCGCCCGCGCCCGTCTCTCCATCTGGCGGAGCATCGCGCAGAGCCCGGGCATCTCGTGGTCGCGGTCTAGGCACGCTGCTCCGGCTGCGGATGCGGCTTCCTCGTCGCCTTCTCCTGCAAGGGCAGGGGCGTCTGCCCGTCCTGCACGGGTCGCCGCATGGCCCAGACGGCCACGCACCCCGCCGACCGCGTCATCCCGCCGGTGCCCGTCCGGCAGTGGGTGATCTCGGTGCCCAAGCGATTGCGGGGCTTCCTCGACAAGACCGCCGCCGCCGACATGCTCGCCTGGGAGCACAGCGGCTTCTCGGTCGATGCGAGCGTCCGCATCGCGCTCGTGGACCGCGACGTGCCGAGCTACTTCAAGAGTCTCGAGCATCTCCTGCGCTACTGTGCCGGCCCCGCCTTCGCCCTCGAGCGGCTCTCCGTGGTGCCCGGTGGCGGCGACGCTCGCGGAGGCCCCGCCCAGAGCCCCGAACGCGTCCGCTACGCGCTGCCGCGACACAAGCGTGGCCAGTGGGTCGGCCCCGGCCGCTCGCGCAAGGCCACCGCCCCGGGAGATCACGGCGTCATCGACCTCTCGCCGGAGGCGTTTCTGGACCGGCTCGCCGACCTCGAGCCGCCGCCGCTCGCGCCGGCGCGAGGCCCGCCCACCAGGTGGGACGAGCTCGTGCACGTGCACGACGACCGCGACGCGATCCAGGCGTCTGCGGGTCAGGCGTCGCCCGACGAGCTGCCGGTGATCGACATCCACAGCCGGTGAACGTCCCAGCCGGAGGCCGTCTCCTTGCGAGGCACTTCACGGCCGGATGCGAAGAGTGACTGCGCCGAGCGTGAAAAACCGGTCGCTCGACGAGGGCTTGGGGAGGCTACGGCGCTCGACGCCAGCTGCCGCGGGCTCACCACGGGCCCCGGCCGACGCTAATCGAAGGCTCTTCAACCCTTCGATGCTTGTGGAAGTGCCATTGACCGTCCTATCCTTCGGGCGACGTCGTTGGCGGCGATGGCATCACAGAGCGCGAGTACCTGTGGATCGGTGAAGAAGTCGGCGGCTTTCCAGCCGTGCACGGCATGCCACGAACCACCAGTGGTGAAAGCGACAGCCTGTCTCACTGCGGTGATGGGGCGGTCACTACACGCGCTACACATCAGGGCGGCTATCGAAACGACCGCAACGGCCGCCGCGTGAGGTTTCGGGGATGTCTGCATCCAGGAACTCTTTCAGGAAGGCGAACGGTGGCATTGAGCAGCTCGCAGCCAAGACGCCCAGCTACACCGCCGGACGCTCTCGCGAGTCTGCTCCAATGCTTGGTTCTCCTTTTTCTGATCCTCACTTGCCAGGTTCTGAAATCTCAAGTTCGCGGCAGATCTTCTTTGCCATGAACTCGTTGATCTCTCGATGACGCGGGACAGTGGAGACTTTGCGGGCAGTCGGATTCACATACACGGTGTGCCTACTGCCCTCGCGCTGGAAAACGCAGCCTTGCTTCTCAATATGGCGAATCAAATCGACTCGCTTCATGACGATGCAAGCTCAAAAGGCTCTCGCTCCACCGTCTTTCCAGCCAAGGCTGCTTCGGCCAGTTCACGGTTGGCCTCAAGCACCAGTTGAACAGCCTCGCGCAGATTCTCGCGGACCTCTTCAAGCGTCTCGCCCTGGCTGTTGGCGCCAGGAATCTCCTCCACAAAACCGATATAGCCCTCGGGCACCGGCATATAGACAGCGGTGAAAGTCACGGCCGCACCTCGCAAATCAAAGGACAAAACCGATCAACCACACCGAGACTACCACGCCGGGCGAACAGGGGCATCGGCGATTCCCACGGGCCGCTATCAATCACGAGAGGATAGCCCGGTCAATGGCACTTCCGCACCGGTCTTCCGGCTGCCGAACTGCCCTTGAGCAGCGAAAGTGAGCGTTTCGGCCATCCGAAGGCGGTTCGCCAAAACGCCGTGCATCCCCCTGCGGTGGCGTTTTTCTCGCGTCGGCGCAGGCCGTGTCCCAGTCGGCCGTTCCCGGGGCTTCGACGCCTCGTGTCCGACGCCGGTCAGAGGTTGTGAATGTCGATCGCGGGCAGTTCGTCGGGCGAGGCTTGAAAGACGTCGCGATCGTCATGGATCTGCACGACCTCGCCCCAGTCGGTGGGCGGTCCACGAGCGGGTGACACCGGTGGTGGCTCGAGCGGTTCGCCAAGATGCGTGAGGATTTTCCGGATCGTCCCCGGATCGCGGACAGGATGTCCGCAGCAACCGGAGGTTGCCACGAGTGCGAAGGCCAAGGATGGTTTCGCACTCGTAAAGCAGTCTGAACGCGATCAGCCGGATGTCGCCGCCGCAGGTGGGGCACGCCAGTGGAAACTCTTCCCCCACCCGCGCCATGAGCTTGGCCCAGGCGATCCGCGACGTGTCGTGTGAGCGGGGCTTTTGATTCGGATTCACGTCGCAGCAGCCCCCCGTGCCGTGCCCGTCACTCGCGTGCCCGCCGGTCGCCGCCTCTTGCCGCTTGCAAATGTTCCCGATGGCGAGCGCCGTGACGGCGGGCCTGAGCGGGTGATTCGGTGCAAACACCCCGTGATACCGGTGCCGGTGCCTCCGCGGCGGCGGCACGAGATCGGCGAGCCGGTCCAAGAACTCAAACGGCGTGAGTTCGACGACGCCGCTGGCTCCCGGCCGCGTGGATTTTCGGCCGCGGCCGGGCCCGACCCAGTTGGCGGCTTTGTGCCGCGGCAGCACGTAGCGGACTTTGGTTGCGCGGCCGCTCACGTCGCGGGTCACAGAGGGTGGGACGAGCTCGTGCAGGTCCACGACGACCGCGACGCGATCCAGGCGTCTGCGGGTCAGGCGTCGCCCGACGAGCTGCCGGTGATCGACATCCACAGCCGGTGAACGTCCCAGCCGGAGGCCGTCTCCTTGCGAGGCACTTCACGGCC
>JBJTPA010000029.1:0-3230 GCA_046074885.1 Planctomycetaceae bacterium | reverse complement strand
CCTTCTTCCGCGACAGCAGGCCGGCGGCGGCGAGCGCCTGGTCGCGGATCACCTCCGCGGGCAGCCGCACGCGGGGTCCGCAGGCGACGAGCCGGTTCTCGGGGTCGCGGGCCGCGAGGTCGGGCGGGCACTTCGAGGTCTGCCGGTAGGCCGCGCTCGCGACGATGAGCCGCGTGATCGCCTTCGTGTCCCAGTTCCGCGCCACGAGCTCGCAGGCCAGCCAGTCGAGCAGCTCCGGGTGGCTCGGCAGGTCGCCCTGGGCGCCGAACTCCTCGCTCGTGGCGACGATGCCGATGCCGAAGAGCCGCTCCCAGATCCGGTTCACCACGACGCGGGCGGTGAGCGGATTCCGCGGGTCCACGAGCCATTGTGCGAGCGCCAGCCGGTCGATCCGGCCGTCCGCCGCAGGGGTCGCCGCCGGAAACACCGCGGGCACCGCCTCGGCGACCTCGTCACCGAGGGCCTGCCAGTTGCCGCGGAGCTGGAGCTTCGTCACCCGACGCTTGCCTGCCGGCAACTCCTCGAGCACGGGCACGGTCGCCGGCTTGATCGCGGCGAGCTCGGCGGCGATGCGCGTGGCGGCCTCGCGGGCACCGGCGAGTTCGGTCGCCACGTGGCGACGGTGATGATCGGCGAGCCGGGCGACCTCGTCGGGGGTCCGCTCGGCCGGGGGCTTCGTCAGGATCGCGGCGATCTCGCGGGGCAGCGTCGCCGAGGCGGCGACGCGGGGATCCGCCGTGGTGGCCAGGCGGACGACGCCCACGGTATGGCCGTCGTGCTTCGACCGCTGCCGCAGTTCCAGCACGAGGCGGGCGCCGGGGGGCACCTCCACGGGCGCGGCCGGGGTGAGCGTGAGCGCGGTGGCCGCCGCGCCACCGGGAGCCCAGCCCCCCTCGCGCTCGGCCTGCTCGTCAGCGGGCCGCAAGACGTGGGCGGCATCGAAGCCGCCTTGCGTGAGGGCGGCGAAGGCGCCCGTCAGCGGCACGTCGCGACCGCCATCCATGACGATCGCCGCCGATGGCGACGGGGCCGCCGCGAGCGTCTTCTGCGAAACCAACTTTCGCGCGGCGTCGAGCAGGACCACCCGCGCGCCCGCGAGACGTCCCGGGAGTCCGTCGCCCGTCCGGTTCCAGATCACGATCCGCTCGACCGGCCCCTCGTCGCCGAGGTCGACCTCCCACCAGGGATCGGCCTCGGTCGCCGTGTGCGTGACGGAGTCGGCCTCGTAGTTGCCGTCGGTATTGCCGTCGGTCGCCCGCGCGGCATCGCCCCCGTAGTCGGTCGATCGCTGCGTCGCCGGCTTGCCCCGGGCCACGTTCTCGCCGCCGCGGAAGGCCTCCACCTCGGCGAGCGACAGGATCCGCCCTGCTCCGGGGAGTTCGATGCGGATGAACCGGCCGCGCGGCGCCGCGGCGGTGGCGTCCGCCTCCAGCCGCGCCGAGATTCCCGAGATCACGAAGTTGCCGCCGCTCGAGTGCCCCGAGCCGCCCGCCGGCAGGTCGTCAGACCCCGGAAATTCAAGCCGGATCGCCGAGAGCTTCCCGGCCGGCAGCGGCCACGCCACCGTCGAGACGGCCCGCGGCCCGACCGCGGGAAAGCGCACCGTGCCGGCGGCGTCGATCGCCGCGGCCGCGTCGCCCGCGCGGGCCGCGGTCGGCGCGGCCGGCGTCCAGGCGACGTCGCGGGGATACTCCCGCTCCCAGGCTTCGCGGGCCGCGGCTAGCGCCGGCGTGTCGGTCTCCAGGGCGGTCTCGGCGGCCGCGAGTTCGGCCTCGAGCCGCTTCCGTGTCGCCTGCTGCTCCGGCGTGAAGAACGGCAGCACGGGCTCCTCGCCGGGGCGGTCGGCGTCGGCCGTCTGGTTCAAGATCGCGTAAATCCCGAAGTATTCCTTCTGGGAGAGCGGGTCGTACTTGTGGTCGTGGCACTGGGCGCACGCCATCGTCGTGCCCATCCAGGTGCTCATCGTCGTGTTCACGCGGTCCACGACGGCCACCGTGCGGAACTCCTCGTCGATCGTGCCCCCCTCGGAGTTCGTGAGCGTGTTGCGGTGGAAGGCGGTCGCGATCCGGTCGTCGAGCGTGGCATCCGGCAGCAGGTCGCCGGCGAGTTGCCTGATCGTGAACTCGTCGAACGGCATGTTGGCGTCGCAGGCGCGAACCACCCAGTCGCGCCAGCCCCAGATCGTCCGCGGCGGGTCGTCGGCGTAGCCGGCGCTGTCGGCGTAGCGGGCGAGGTCGAGCCACTGCCGCGCCACGTGCTCGCCGTAGCCGTCGTGGGCGAGCAGCCGGTCCACGAGCCGCTCCACGGCGTCGGGAGACTTGTCGGCCACGAAGGCGTCGACCTCCTCCGGCGTCGCCGGCAGGCCGGTGAGGTCGAGGGCGAGCCGCCGGGCGAGGGTGGCCCGGTCGGCCTCGGGCTGCGGCGCGAGCCCTTCGGCCTCGAGCCGCGCGAGGATGAAGCGGTCGACGTCGTTCTTCGGCCAGGCGGCATCCTTGACGGCGGGCACGGCCGGCCGCACCGGCGGCACGTAGGCCCAGTGCGGCTCGAAGGTCGAGCCGGCGGCGATCCACCGACGCACCGCGTCCACCTCGGCTGGCGAGA
Organism: Planctomycetaceae bacterium; assembly: GCA_046074885.1. Classification (GTDB taxonomy): domain Bacteria; phylum Planctomycetota; class Planctomycetia; order Pirellulales; family UBA1268; genus QWPN01. The sequence goes on along the minus strand of JBJTPA010000029.1, from coordinate 629 downwards.
GCCGCTCACCGGCGTCGGGGGGCGGCATCACGAGATCGGGGTCGTCCGACGTGATCCGGGCGACGAGTTCGCTCTCGTCGGGCTGGCCGGCCACGACCGCCGCGTGGCCGCCGAGGTCGGCCGTGGAGCCGGCGAAGGTGTCGAGCCGCAGGCCGTCGGCGCCGCCCCCCTGGCGCTCGGCCGCGTCGGGGCCGTGGCAGCGGAAGCAGCGGTTCGAGAGGATGCCGCGGACGTCGCGGTTGTAGGTGGGAGGCGTCGCCGCGGCCGCGGACTGGAGCACGAGCACGAGCAGCCCCGCGACCGCGCCCACGCGGAGGCTCGTCGCTGGCCGCGTCATGATCGGGGCCCCTCGGAGGTCGCGCTGCGGCCGGTCAGACCCGCGGGATCTCGAAACCGGACCGCGGCCGGCGGGCCATGAAGGCGGCCGCCTGGTCGTCGCCGGTGATCGTCTCCGCCGCGGGATCCCAGGTGATCGCCCGGCCGAGCCGGGCGGCGATCGCCGTCAGGTGGCAGGTGTTCATCGCGATCACGTGGCTGAACACGTCCGACACCGGCAGCCCCCCCTCGCGGATGCAGCGGTAGAAGTTCTGCTTGTGCCCCTCGTGCGGCTTCCCCTTGTAGAGGGCCTG
>JBJTPA010000028.1:0-2509 GCA_046074885.1 Planctomycetaceae bacterium | reverse complement strand
CGAGCTCGTGCACGTGCACGACGACCGCGACGCGATCCAGGCGTCTGCTGGGCAGGCGTCGCCCGACGAGCTGCCGGTGATCGACATCCACAGCCGGTGAACGTCCCAGCCGGAGGCCGTCTCCTTGCGAGGCACTTCACGGCCGGATGCGAAGAGGGACTGCGCCGAGCGTGAAAAACCGGTCGCTCGACGAGGGCTTGGGGAGGCTACGGCGCTCGACGCCAGCTGCCGCGGGCTCACCACGGGCCCCGGCCGACGCTGATCGAAGGCTCTTCAACCCTTCGATGCTTGTGGAAGTGCCATTGACCGTCCTATCCTTTGAGCGGATGCGGACCCAATGGCCGACTATCAGTTCACGGGCTACTTCTTGAACGAGGTCCTGCGCAAGCGGCCCTACATCAAGTCGGAGTGGTGCATCTTCGTGGTCGAAAACGCCGTCCATTCCGAGCCGCAGGAGACCAATCGGTGGCGGTTTTGGGCGGCAATTCCCGAACTGGACGGCCGGTACCTGCGGGTGGTGACGTTGGAGGATAAAATCACGATTCACAACGCCTTTCCCGACCGAGGGTTCAAGCCGTGAAACTCAACTACCACGCCGATACGGACTCGCTGTACATCGAACTGTGCGATCGCCCGAGTGTCGACAGCCGGGAAATCTCGGAAGGCGTCGTGTTGGACTACGACGCCGAGGGAAGGCTCGTGGGCATCGACGTGGACAACGCGGGTAACAAGGTCGAACTGCAGAAAATCCTTCTCAGCAAGTTGCCGGGCAAGGTCGAGACGGAAGCGGCCTGAGCGCCGACCGAGTCAACCACCCCCTCTCCGCCCCCAACGCCTCCGTCCGGCTCCTGGGCGGCCTTGTGGTCGTAGTGCTTCGGCAGTTCCTGCATGGGGCTCCTCGACGAAGCCCACATTCTGCCCACACGCGGCCGATCCCGCCACCGCGCCGGGTCGGCACGGCCCCGCTATCATCATGCCGATGGGCGAGACGCGGATCGTCGTGCGAAGCGATGCCGAGGCGGTGGCGCGCGAGGCGGTCGCCATCTGGCGGCGGCACGCCGCGGAGGCGGTCGCGACGCGCGGGGCGTTTCGCACGCTCCTCTCCGGCGGCAGCACGCCGCGGCGGCTCTTCGAGATCCTGGCCGCGGAGCACCGCGACGGACTGCCATGGAGCGGCACGCAGCTCTTCTGGGGCGACGAGCGGACCGTGCCGCCCGACCACCGCGACTCGAACTACCGGATGACCCGCGACGCGCTGCTGGCGGCGGTCGCGCCGCCCGAGACGCTGGTGCATCGGATGATGGCCGAGCGTCCCGATGCCGATGCCGCGGCCCGCGACTACCAGGCAGCCGTGGCCAAGGCGTTCGGCGTGGATCCCGCCGGGCCGCCGCCGGCGTTCGACCTCGTCTGGCTCGGACTCGGCACCGATGCCCACACGGCGTCGCTCTTCCCCGGCACCGCGGCGCTCCACGAGGCTCGCCGCTGGTTCGTGGCCAACGAGGTGCCGCAGCTCGCCACCCGGCGTCTGACCGCGACCTACCCGCTCCTCAACGCCGCGCGGGCCGTCGTGTTCCTCGTCGCGGGGGCCGACAAGGGCCCGGCAGTCGCGCGGATATTCGCCCGGGAAGGCGACGTGACCGACGCGCCGGCCCGCGGCATCCGGCCCGCCGGCTCACTCACGTGGGTGCTCGACCGCGCCGCGGCCAAGGGGATTCCTGCGGGCGTGATGGCAGGCTAGCCTGCCGCTCGTTCCCACCACCTTCACGGTGATCTCCATGGACACCACGCACCCCGCCGAACGCATCCTCCTCGGCCCCGGGCCAAGCCCGGTCTCGTCCCGGGTGCTGCGGGCGCTCGCCGCCCCGACGCTCGGCCACCTCGACCCGCAGTACGTCGCCATCATGGACGAGGTCTGCGGGATGCTGCGGCAGGTGTTTCGCACGAAGAACGCGCTCACGTTCCCGGTCAGCGGCACCGGCATGGCCGGCATGGAGTGCATCGCCGTCAACCTGGTCGAGCCCGGCGACGAGGTGATCGTGGGCGTCAACGGCGTGTTCGGCGGCCGCATGAAGGACGTCATGGAGCGGTGCGGGGCCACCGTCCACGCGATCGAGGCGCCGTGGGGCGACGTGTTCACGCTCGACGAGGTCGCCGCGGCGTTCGACCGGCATCCCAAGGCCAAGCTCGTCGGCATCGTCCACGCCGAGACGAGCACCGGCGCCCACCAGCCGCTTGCGGGCCTGGCCGACCTCGTCCATTCGAAGCACGCGCTGCTCGTGGTGGACGCCGTGACGAGCCTCGGCGGCCACGAGCTCCGCGTGGACGACTGGGGCATCGACGCCATCTACAGCGGCACGCAGAAGTGCCTGAGCTGCCCGCCGGGGCTCGCGCCCGTGAGCTTCGGCGACCGGGCGCTCGCCGCGATGGACGCCCGGAAGACGAAGGTGCAGTCGTGGTACCTCGACGTCTCGATGCTGCGGAAGTACTACACCTCGGGGGGCGGCGGCCG
>JBJTPA010000027.1:0-3072 GCA_046074885.1 Planctomycetaceae bacterium | reverse complement strand
CTTCTACTTCTACTTGTCCGCGGCATAGCCCGGCCGGCCGACGATCTTTCGCGCGAGCGCCACGAGCGACTCGCGGAGAATCCTCGCGGCTCCTGCGCCTGCAGGCGCCTGCCCGGAGCGCACCACGACGATGACATCGGTGCCCGCCGGCAGGTCGCCGCGAACCTCGCGGAACGCCTCCCGCAGCACCCGCTTCCAGCGGTTGCGGACGACCGCGCCGCCGATCCGCCGCGACACCGAGAGCCCGAGCCTGGCGCCGCCGTCCACGCACCGGTTCGGCGCGGCGTACACCACGATCGGGCCCGCTGCCGCGCTCCGCTTCCGCCCGTAGACGCGGGCGAAGTCGCCAGGCCGCAGCAGCCGCGCCGCCCGCGGGAATCCCCGGCCCGGCGAGGTCACCACCGCAGCCCCGCCCGCGGGTTCGCCCCGCTCGCGGCCGCCTGCGCGGCCTCGAGCAACCTCGCCTCCGCCGCGGCGTCGGCCGACTCCGGCAGCACGATCTGCACCTCGGCGATGAGGTCGCCCTTCGACCCGTTCGCGTGCCTCACGCCCATGCCGCCGGCCCGCAGCTTCCGGCCGCTCGACGTCCGCGGCGGGATCTTGAGCGTGATCGTGCCCCACGGGGTCGGCACGTCCACCTTCGCGCCCGCGAGCGCCTCGGCGAGCGTGACCGGCACCGTGACCTCGAGCGTGTCGCCCTCGCGGCGGAACACCGGGTGCGGCTCGACGTGGACCTCGAGCAGGAGGTCGCCCGCCGGGCCGCCCCCCGTGCCGGGCAGTCCCTGGCCGCGGAGCCGCATCCGCGCGCCGTCGGGCAGCCCCATCGGGATCTTCACCTCGATCGTCTCGCGCGAGGTGCCGCGGTCCACCCGGAAGTCGGCCTTGCCGCCGTCGATCGCGAGCCGGAACGGGATCGTGATGCGGCCCGTCACGTCCTCGCCGGCCGCCTGCGCGGGCCGCCGCCGGCCGCGGGCCGTGCGGGCACCGCCGCCCCCTCCCGCGCCGCGGAACATCTCGGCGAAGCCGCCCGCGCCTCCGAACAGGCTCTCGAGATCGATCTCGCCGCCGCCCGGAAAGCCCCCCGCGCCGCCGCCCCCGGGAAACGGCCCGCCGCCCCAGCCGCCCCGCGGGCCGCCGGGGCCGACGCCCTCGAAGGCGCTGCCGTAGCGGTCGTACATCTCCCGCTTGCCGGAATCGTTGAGCGTGTCGAAGGCGGCCTGGACCTTCTTGAACTTCTCCTTGGCGGAGGCGTCGTCGGGATGCAGGTCGGGGTGGTACTTCCGCGCGAGTTCGCGGTAGGCCTTGCGGATGTCGTCGGCCGACGCCGTCCGCGGCACGCCCAGCGTCTCGTAGTGGTCGTCGGCCATCGCGTCCGCATGCTCCTCAAGCCCGCGGATTCTAGCACACGGCGGCGAGGCGTCCGCTCGCCGGCGGGGTGGTACGGCTTCTCACGCCCTCGCGATTGACGCGCTCACCTCGTCTCGTGGCCCAGTCGCCTCGCGACTGGAATCCGGCCCGTGGATCGACGTGGAAATCCGGTTGCGAGGCAACCGGACCACGGGGCGGATCGCGACCGAGGATCCGGTGCGAGCCAGATCAGGTCGCGGCGGTGAGCGGCGCATCGGCGGGCGTCCCGGGACGCTGCTCGAGGAACTCCAACTGGCAGCGATGCGCCGGCTCGTCCGGGGCGCGAGCCACGAGATGGAAACTGCCGTCGGGCCGCAGCTCGCGGGCACGGGTGTTGTCGGCGAGGTAGACCGGCACGATCTCCCTGAGGATCCGCGTTACGAGGTCCGGTGCGAGCACCGGCACCATCACCTCGACCCGCCGGAAGAAGTTCCGCGGCATCCAGTCGGCGCTCGAGATGAAGACCTGCGCCTCCTCGTCGGGCCCGAACACGTAGATCCGGCTGTGCTCGAGGAACCGGTCCACGATGCTCCGCACGCGGATCGTCTCGCTCAGCCCCTGCACGCCCGGCCGCAGGCAGCAGACGCCGCGGGCCACGATGTCGATCGGCACGCCGGCCCGGCTGGCCCGGTAGAGCGCCTCGATCACGCGATGGTCCACGAGCGAGTTGAGCTTGGCGAAGATCCGCGAGGACTGACCGGCCTCCGCTCGGCGTGCCTGTTCGTCGATGAGCTCGATCGTCCGCCGATGCAGGTGCTCCGGCGCCACGATGAGCCGCTTCCACTCGCGGCCCTGCGAGTAGCCGGTGAGCAGGTTGAAGAGCGCCGACGCGTCCTCGGCCACCGCCTCGTCGGCCGTGAACAGTCCGAGGTCGGTGTACTGCAGGGCCGTGGCCGGGTTGTAGTTGCCGGTGCCGAGGTGGACGTAGCGCCGCAGCCCCTGCCCCTCCTGCCGCACCACGAGCGACACCTTGCAGTGGGTCTTCAGGTCGAGGAAGCCGAACACCACGTGCACGCCGGCCCGCTCCATCTGCCGGGCCCAGCTCACGTTGTTCGCCTCGTCGAAACGCGCCTTGAGCTCGACCAGGGCCGTCACCTGCTTGCCCGACTCGGCCGCGGCGATCAGCGCGCGGGAGATGGGCGAATCACCGCTGGTGCGGTAGAGCGTCTGCTTGATGGCAAGCACCCGTGGATCGCTGGCGGCGCTGGTGACGAACTCGACGACCGGGTCGAACGACTCGTAGGGATGGTGGAGCAGGATGTCGTGCGAGGCGATCGCGGAGAAGATGTCGCCCGACCTCCGCTCGAGCCCCCGGGGAAGCCGGGGGGTGAAGGGCTTGTCATGGAGGCGGTCGCAGCCGGGCAGCTTGTACAGCTCCCACAGAGCGGTGAGGTCGAGCGGCCCGTCGATGCGATAGACCTCGCCGTAGCCGTCGGACGACCCGTCGTGGAGTCCCTCGGCCTCGATGATCATGTGGGCCAGCGCCTCGTCCGCTCGGGAGGCGATCTCGAGCCGTACGGCCTGCCCGCGCTGCCTGGCCTTGAGGCGATCCTCGATCAGCTTGAGCATGTCGTCCGATTCCTGCTCGAGCAGTTCCAGGTCGCTGTCGCGGGTGATGCGGAACGACGTCCACGACCGCACCTGAAACCCGCCGAAGAGCTCGGG
>JBJTPA010000026.1:0-18281 GCA_046074885.1 Planctomycetaceae bacterium | reverse complement strand
CGCGGTTCTTCGACGTGGGCATCTGCGAGTCGCACGCGGTCGCCTTCGCGGCCGGCCAGGCGAAGGCGGGCTGCCGGCCGATCGTCGACATCTACAGCACGTTCCTGCAGCGGTCCTACGACCAGGTGTTCCAGGAGGTCTGCCTGCAGAACCTGCCGGTGGTGTTCATGATGGACCGCGCCGGGCTCACCGGCCCCGACGGCCCCACGCACCACGGGTCGTACGACCTCGGCTACATGCGGCTGTTCCCGAACATGACTGTGCTCGCGCCCGCCGACGAGCACGACCTCGAGGCGATGCTCCCCTGGGCGCTCGGCCAGCCGGGCCCCGTGGCGATCCGCTACCCCAAGGCCGTCGTCGCGCGGCACGAGGGGCCGCGGGCGCCGATCGAGCTGGGCCGGTCCGAGCTCATGGCCGACGGCCACGACGGCCTCGTCGTCGCCTGTGGCACGCTTCTCGGCGAGGCCCTCTCGGCCGCGACGACGCTGCGGCAGGAGGGGCTCGATGTGGCCGTGGTCAACGCCCGGTTCGTGAAGCCCCTCGACCCGGCCATCGTGGAGCGGATCGAGGCGTCTCCCTGGACGGTCACGGTCGAGGAGAACGCCCTCCAGACCGGCTTCGGCAGCGCTGTGCTCGAGGCGGTGGCCGACGCCCGCGCCGCCGCGGACCACCCCGTCGCCGGCGGCCCGATCGTGCGGCTCGGCCTGCCCGACCGGTTCGTCGAGCACGGCGAGCGGGGCGAGCTGCTCGCCGACCTCGGCCTCGACGCCGCCGGTATCGCGGCCGCCTGCCGCCGGCTCGCCGGCCGCGACGCGGTGGCCGTCCCCGCCCGCCGCCGCTGAGTTCCCGCGATCGCGTCAACTCGCCCAACCTGCTCGGGACTGCCCACACCCTCTCGCCGGACGCTCGCTGCGCCCATCCTGGGCTACGCTCGCTCGGAGGCGTCTGCGCTACGCCATCCATGGCTCCGCTGGCCGCCTACGCCGTCTCGAGGGGATGGGCAGCCCCGAGCCTTCCTCGACTGATCAGGGAAGGCGAGGGGATGCCCGCGCCCTCGAGCGAGCTATGGGAGCGAGCGCAGGCTGGAGGCCGAAGCGAAGCGGACATGCAGAGAGCCGAAGCCTGGAGGGCTGAGGCGAACGTCCAGCGAGAGGGCACGGGCATCCCAGAAGCCGCGGGACGCCTCAGGATCACGTGTGATACGTATCCGGGCGACAATTTTTCGCCTTTGGCCGTCAGTCGTCCGCAGGCCACAATCGTGATTCACGTCCATCAACCTGCGGAATCCTCCCCGTGACGACCGCATCCCGACTCGCCGCCGGACGGCCCGCCCCCGCGGGCCTGCGGACCGTGATCGTCGGCCCGGGCGAGGTCGGCAGCATCGATGCCGAGGCCGAGCGGGTGGCCGGCCTGCTCGCGGCCCGGGGCCATGCGGTCGCGCGGCGGATCGCCCCGCGGGACGACTGGGGCGAGGGCCGCTTCGCCGCCGACGGGCTCGCGCCGGCCGACCTCGTGGTCGTGCTCGGCGGCGACGGCTCGATCCTGCGGACCGCCCGCTGGATGGGCTACGACCAGGCGCCGGTGCTGGGCGTCAACCTCGGCACGCTCGGCTTCCTCGCCGACGTGTCGCGCGACGAGGTCGCCGCGGCGCTCGACGAGATCGCGGCGGGCCGGTTCCGCCTGGTCGATCACCTGCTCTTCGAGTGCGAGGTCGTCCGCGGCGGCGCGGTGGTCCACCGGCAGCTCGGCCTCAACGAGACCTCGATCCTCGCCGGCCCCCCGTTCTCGATGATCGAGATCCGGCTCCTCGTGGACGGCGAGGCGGCCACGACGTATCGCGCCGACGGCCTCGTCGTGGCGACGCCCGTCGGCTCGACCGCCCACAGCCTCTCCGCGGGCGGGCCGATCGTGCGGAAGGACCTCGAGGCCTTCGTGTTCACGCCGCTCAACCCGCACACGCTCACGAACCGCCCCGTCGTGGACTCGGCGACCCGCACCTACGAGTTGGTCGTGCCGCGGCCCAACGCCGGCTCGGCCTGCGTCGTGGACGGCCGGCTGGTGACGCCGCTCCAGCCGGGCGACGTCGTCCGCGTCCGCCGGGCCGAGCCGCGATTCACGCTCGTGGAGACGGCGCGGCACGGCTACTACCGGACGCTCCGCGACAAGCTCGGCTGGGGGGGCGACCCGCGGGCCGCCGGGCCCGCCCGGCACAAGGGATCGCCATGACGTTCCGCGCCGCGGCGCTGGCCGCCGGTCTCGCCGTCGGCGTCGCCTGCCGCGCCGTTGCCGCCGCGCCGGACGAGGCCGTAACCCTCCGCTACCGGTTCCGCGCCGGGGAGTCGCTGCCGGTACGGGTGGCCCACCGGGCCCTCACCGAGACGACCATGAACGGCACGACGCAGTCGGTCGAGACGATGACCGACTCGACGAAGACCTGGAAGGTCGTGGAGGTGGACGCGGAGGGCCGGGCGACGATCGAGCAGTCGGTGGCCGACGTCGTCATGACCTCCCGCACGAGCGACCGCGGCGAGATCCGCTGGGACGCCGCCGGCGACGCCGAGCCGCCGCCGGGCTACGAGGGGGTCCGCGCGAGCCTGGGCAGGCCGATCGTGCGGTTCGTCGTGGCGCCGGACGGCCGCGTGCTCGAGCGGCGGGAGATCCTGCCCTGCCCGCCGTCGGCCTCGGGCGACCTCGTGGTGGCGCCGCTGCCCGACGGGCCCGTCCGCGTCGGCCACGAGTGGCTCGTGCCGCAAGAGGTGGTCGTCGAGGCGCCGGGGGGCGCGCGAAAGGCGGTGCGCACCCGGATCCGCTACCGGCTGGAGGCCGTCGTCGACGGGATCGCCACGATCGCGGTGGACACCACGGTGCTGACGCCGGTGGACGACCCGCAGCTCGAGGCCCGGCTGCTGGAGCGGATCTGGAACGGGTCGATCCGCTTCGACGTGGCTGCCGGCCGGATGGTGGGCCGCACGACCGGGATCGACCGCCGGGTGGTCGGCTTCGGGGGCCCGCAGTCGAGCGTTCGCTACAAGGCGAGCCTCGAGGAGACCGCGGTCCGCTGACCGCGCGGCGGGAACGGCCCGGGCCCTCCCCGCATGCGAAGGCCTGGCCGCCATCGCCCCCGCCGCCTGCCGTGTTCTGGGCAGTCTCGGCCGTTGGCGAGGTTTTTCTCATCCCGCCCTGCCGCTTCTGCCGATTCTCCGGGTCGTATCGAAGAAACGGGTCGTGCGGCCATCCGGGGAAGTGACTCCGCGCGGGCCGCCGGGTCATGGAGATCTCGCGCATGCGGCGATCGACGCGCCACGGCATCCTCGCGGCGTGCCTCGTCACCCTGCTCGCGGCCGTCGCGCCGGCGGCGGATGAGGTGTCCGTCGTCCGCATCCCCGAGGAGATGGGCGCGGGGGAGGTCCTCGCGGACTCGTCGCTCGACGACCAGGCCTGCATGGAGGCCCTGCGTGAGTGCTGCGGCTGTCCGAACTGGAGCCGCTACGCCGTCTTCGACGCGCTGGTCCTGCAGCGGTCGAATCAGACCGGCGACCGGCCGATCATCCTCAACCTCGCCAACCGGACGCTCGCCACCACGCAGGACCTCGATCCCACCGTCGGGACCGGCCTCCGCGCGGTCTACGGCACGCTCGTCACGGACCGCTGGGGGTGGGAGGCCGGGTACCTCGGCCTCTGGAACATGTTCGGCAGCGTCACGGTGAACGGCCCGAACAACCTCCGCACCCCCGAACCTCTCGCATTCGCCATCAATAACTTCGGCGACGCCCACACGGCCCGCGCGACCTACCTCTCGTCGCTCAACATGGCGGAGATCAACCTCTTCCGGTATGCGGCCCGGACGGAGTGCCGGCAGTCCTGCACGGGCTCGGGCTGCACGGGCTCGGGCTGCACCGGCGGCGACCGCGGGACGAGCAGCTGCCACATGCTGACCGCGCTGGCGGGCTTCGTGTGGGCCGGGCTCGACGAGCGGGCGGGCCTCGCCATGACCTGCTGCGCCGACAACGAGACGGCGGCGTACAACGTGCGCACCTCCACGAACTACTTCGGCGCCCAGGTTGGCATGCAGGGCCGCCGCGAGTGGCGCTGCTGGGCGGTGGAAGGCTGGTGGAAGACGGCCCTGTGCGGCGTGAGCGCCTCCCAGGCCTCGGACCCGATCACCGGCACGATCTTCGGCTCCCGTGACGCGCGGTCGGCCCACGACGGCGGCCTGGGCTTCATCGGCAACGTGAACGGCTCGGTGATCTACCGGCTCACCGACACCTGGGGGCTGCGCTGCGGCTACACCCTCATCTGGCTCACCAACGCCGCGCTCGCCCCGTCGCAGTGGGACTTCACCGACACCCCCGCCAGCGGCAGCGGCATCAACGACAACGGCACCGTGTTTCTCCACGGCGCGAACCTCGGCCTCGAGGCGCGGTGGTAGGGCACGCCGCGCGGCCGCCCGAGCACACTCCGGCACGACAGGGAGCGGAACACCGATGACACGCACGACGCATGCAGATCGCCGGACTCGCGCGGCGCGGAAGCACCGGCGCGGACGGGGACTCGCCCTGGAGCGGCTCGAGACCCGCCAGGTGCTGAGCGCCAACGCCTACATCTACGGCATCGCCGACAACAACACGATCTGGGAAGTGAACGTGGCCGCGAAGTCGGCGCGGGCGGTGCTCGACGCCCAGCCCATCGTCGGCACGGGCTATTCCAACGCCTTCGCCCTGGATAGCGGCCGCAGCCAGTTCTTCTTCATCGATCCGCAGAACCAGCTGCAGTGCTGGGACCGCGGCTCGACGCTCACCGTGCTGGCCACCCACGACCAGCTCGGGCTGGCGGCGACGGGCAACCAGCCGTGCAACGCCGCGTACTTCGCCGACGCCTACTGGTACTTCACGGACGGCACCAACGTGCTCAACAAGGTGTCGTTCACGTACACGGACGACATCCCAGCGGTGGCCGGACGGCAGACGTTCGTCGTCGCCGGCGCCCCCACGCTCACCAACACCTTCGGCGACATCGCGATCGACGCGACCAGGGGGATCCTCTACGCCTCGAACACCAACGGCGCGTTCTACTCGGTGGACCTGGCGGCGCCCGAGACGAGCTACCGGCTGATCAAGCCGGCCGTGGACGAGAACCCCGGGCTCCAGCTCGCCTTCGACAGCGACTACAGCGTGCTGTACGGCCAGAGCTTCACGGGCGGCCAGTGGTACACCGTGGACACGGCCACCGGCGACAACACCCCCATCCTCGGCTTCGCCACCATCATCAAGGGCATCAACGGCCTGCGCGACGTCGGCGGCAGCGCCGACACGCCCGTCACGCAGGCCGACCTGTCGATCGCGAAGACCGACCGCTCGGACACCTACGTACCGGGGCTCGCGGTGACCTACACGATCACGGTCACCAACCAGGGGTCCACCACCGTGACGGGCGCGCGGGTGCGGGACGTCCTGCCGACGGGCACCACGTTCGTGTCGGGCTCGGCGGGCGTGACCTTCGACGCCGCGACGCGGACCGTCCGCTACACGGCGGGCACGCTGGCCGCGTCCGCGTCCGACACGTTCACGGTCACGATCCTGCCCGCGGCCGGCCTCACCGGCTCCCTCGCCAACACGGCCACCGTGATGACCCCGCCGGGCGTGATCGACCCCACCCCCGGCAACAACTCCGCCACCGACACCGACACGCCCGCCCCGATCGCAGACCTCGCCATCGCCAAGACCGACGACGCCGCCACCTACGTCCCCGGGCGAGCCGTCACCTACACCATCACCGTCACCAACGCCGGGCCCAGCGCCGTCACCGGCGCCACCGTCGCCGACGTCCTCCCCACGGGCACCACCTTCGTCTCCGCCACCGGCGGCGCCGCCTTCGACGCCGGGGCCAACACCGTCCGCTACACCACGGGCACCCTCGGCGTCGCCGGCTCCGCGAGCTTCACCATGACGATCCTCCCCGCCGCCTCGCGCACCGGGAACCTCGTCAACACCGCCACCGTCGCGCCGCCCACCGGCGTCACCGACCCCACACCCGGCCACAACTCCGCCACCGACACCGACACGCCCGCGCCCGATGCCGTGATCCTGGTGGTCGCCGACGTGGGGTGCGACAGCACCCCGATGGTGACGGTGATCGATGCCGCCACGGGCGGCGTCCGCACGCAGTTCCAGGTGTTCGAGAACGGCTTCCGCGGCGGCCTGCGGGCGGCGCTCGGCGACCTCGACAACGACGGCATCGACGAGATCGTGGTGGCCCCCGGTCCCGGGCGACCCGGCGAGATCCGCGTCTTCACCCTCCAGGGCGTCGAGCGGACGTCGTTCCGCATCGCCCCCTTCGGCACGGGCAGTCGTGACGGGCTCGAGGTGGCGGTCGGCGACGTCAATGGCGACGGGCTCGACGACGTCGTGTCGGCGAGGTCCCGCGGCGCCGGCGAGGTGGTCGTCATGCAGAGCAGCGGCACGGCCCTCCGGCCGGTCGCGGCGTTCGCGGCGTTTCCACGCACCTTCCAGGGGGGCGCGACCGTGGCCGTCGCCGACGTCGGCACGTTCGTGGGCGGCACGGCTCGCACGCGGCCCGACGGCCGCGCCGAGGTCATCGTGGGCAGCGGCACCGGCATGGCGCCCACGGTGCTGATCTTCGACGTCAGCGGAGCCCCCCGCGTGGTCGATTCGTTCCGGCCGCTCTCGGCGGCCTACCAGGGGGGCTTCTCGCTCTCGGCCCAGCGGATCAACGGCGACCGGATCCCGGACCTCGTGGTGTCGGCAGGCCGCAGCGCGGCGGCCGCCGTCGAGGTGTACGACGGTGTGACCAAGGCCAGGATCACCTCCTACGCCGGCTTCGCGGCGCTGGCCAATCCCTCGGCCCAGGTCTATTCTGCCGCGGCCGACGTCGATGGCGACGGGTGGGCCGATCAGGCCTACGTGACCCAGGGCACGGGAGGCGGTGCCGGCGTGCAGCGGCTGCAGGTGCGGACGCCCGGCCCCGTCCAGACGATCGCGACAGGCGTCAAGGGGCCGTTGCGGATCGTGACTCGTGGCCCGCGCCGCCTCACGGGCTGAAGCCGACCGCAGCCGAGGTCGCCGGCTTGGACATGTCCGCGCCGTGGATCCCCGGCGGCGGGTTCCCTTGACGAACGGCCGTCAGCCGGCCCGGAGGAGGTCCTCGACGCGCCGCAGGGCCTCATCGACGTCCCAGCGGGAGTCGGCGATCACGATGGTGTCCCGCGCGGCCAGCCATCCGGCGACCGCCTTCTGCGCGGCGATCACCGTCGAGTGGCTGCGGCGGCCGAAGTGCCGGCCGATCTCGGCCAGCGCCGCGTGCGTGTGCTTGCGGGCCAGGAACATGGCGAGCATCCGCGCGTGGCTCGCGTGGCGGGCGCGGCGCGACGACTGCAGGCTCCCCTCCTCGATCCCGAACGCCCGGCAGACGGCGCGGTCCACGTCGGCCAGCCGCACGCTCCGCGAACTCGCGCGGACGAGGTCGCAGAGGGCCTCGCCGGCCATGCCCGCGTCGATCGGCAGTCCGAGCATGAGGCTCGTCGCCTCGAGGCGATTCACCGCGCCGTGCAGCTCCCGGGCGTGGCGGGTCATGTGGGTGGCCACGTAGTGGACGACCTCGTCGGGCACCTCGAGGCCGCGGGCGGCGCAGGTCGCGGCCACGATGCCGCGACGGACGTCGTAGTCGGGGGGCTGGATCCGCGCGGTCATGCCGCCACGGAGCCGCGTCAGCAGCTCGGGACCGAGTCCCGGCAGGGCGTCGAGTTCGCGGTCGCAGGCGAACACCATCTGCCGGCCCTCGCGGTGCAGGGCGTCCACCGTGTGCTGAAACTCCAGCAGCGTCGCCCGCTTGCCGACGAGGAACTGGATGTCGTCGATCGCCAGCAGGCCCGCGCCGCGGCAGGTGCGGCGGAAGCCGGGCAGGCCGCTGCCGTGCAGCGACTGCAGGAACCCGGTCGTGAACTGCTCGGCCGACAGGAACACGACCGGCATGCCGGGATGCAGGTCGCGGGTCCGCACGCAGGCGGCCTCGAGCAGGTGCGTCTTGCCGACCCCGCTCGGACCGTGGATCACCAGCGGCGACATCTCGCCGGGCCCGGCGACGGCCCTCTCGACGGCCGCGCGGGCCATGCGGTTGCTCGGCCCGACGACGAACGCGTCGAGGCCGGGAACCGGGCGACGCGGCGGCGACGCGGCGGCCGCGGCGGCGGATTCCACTCCCCGTGGCCGCGGTCGGGGATGCCGCACGGAGGGGGATGGCAGATCCGCGCGGGGGGGCGCCGCGATGGCGGCCGCGTTGCCGATCGCCTCCCATGCCACTGGGACGCCGCGACCGCAGATCTCCGCGGCGACCGCCTCGACGTCGTGGTGGAAGGTCCGCCGCAGCCAGTCGTGCGTGAAGCCCGTGCCCGCATGCACGGTGACCTCCGGCCCGCGCCCGGCCGTCGCGGAGGCGACCGCGACCCGCATGGAGTCGCCGAACCACACGGCGAACCGGTCGGCGCCGATGCGCCGCTCGAGCGCGTCGCGAATCGCCGTGCCGGCGTCGGCGCCGGAAACCGCGATCGCGAAGCCGGCTGCCTTCGACATGGATCCTTCCCGATCGCGAGGACCGCGTGGCGGCCGTGCGGATGCTTCCCTGCCGCCCTTCGCGTCGCCACCGACGGTCCCGACGCGAGACGCGGCGCGAGTATAGGAGTGCTGTCACTGCTGTCAAACCATCCGCGCAGGCGTCGAGCGGCCTCGTCGCCGTGCCGCAACGGAGCGGCACGCGCCGGCGCCGCGACCGCAGCGCGACGGCCGGGGACGACGGTGCACAACTTGTGGGTTCGCGCCGCGCACGCGAAAAACCCGGTGTCGGCGGGACGCTATGGCGACCGCCGGCCGCGGATATACTGACGCCCGCGACGGCGTGGCACTCGGGGCCGCCGGCAGGAACGCCCCTGGATTCGATCAGCATGGACGCTCTCCCGATTCCATCCGGTGTCGCCGTGCGACGAGCCGCGGCACGCGTCGTCGTGGCGATCTGCTGGTCAGTGCCCATCGCGGCGGTGGCCGCCGACGCCCCCGCGGCCGCCACCGGCGGAACGACGCCGGCGTTCAAGCCGGGCGAGATCGTGATCGGCGAGCCCATCGCCCTGCCGTTCGGCGGCGCCGCGACTCGCGGTGGCGGCGGAGCGGCGCCGGCGGACGATCCGCGGTCCGCGGTCCCGCCGGCCGCGGTTGCCGCTGCGGTGCCGGGCAGCGGCTGGCTCGGTCTGGCCGTCGCGGAATCGACGGTGCCGGGACGGTGGCGCGTGGAGGAGGTGACGAGCGGCGGGCCGGCCGACCGCGCCGGAATCGCCGCCGGCGACGAACTGCGGGCGGTCAATGGATCCTCGCTCGCGAGCGCCGAGCAGGTGTCGCAGGCCCTGACGGCGATCGCCGCTGGGCAGGACGTCCGCATCGCGGTGGCCCGCGCCGACCGCCTGAGCGAGGTCGTGCTCCGGGCCGAACCGAGACCCACGCCGCGGGTCACGGAACCGTCGCCGCAACCCCGGGCTCCCTCGGCCTTCCTGCCACCGCCAGCGGCCACCGCCGCGACGGCCACGGCACCGGTGGCGACGCCGCCCGCCGAGACGGCGGCCGCGCCCGGCTGGCAGTCGTCGGCGCGTCGCGACGATCCAGCGGCGGCATCGCGATTCGGATCGGGCACCGCGGCCGATCCGGTCGCTTCCGTCATCGCCCCGGCACCGTTCCCGGCTCCCCCGACCGCGGCCCCGACCGCGGCCCCGACGCTCGGCGACCCGCCGGCGGCCGGCCGGACCGCGCTGGGCGTGCGGACGGTCCCCATCGACCCCGCCACGCAGGCCAGGTTCCGACTCCCGGAGCCGACCGGAGCCTACGTGATCGGAGTCGTGCAGGAGCTTCCCGCGGCGCGGGCGGGCGTCCCGCCGGGAAGCGTGATCGTCGCGGTCGGCGATCGGCCCGTGCGGTCGCCCCAGGAGTTGACGCGACTGGTGGAGCACGGCCCGCTCAACAAGCCCGTTCCCGTCCAATTCGTGCTGCCGGGCGGCGAGTCGAAGCGGGCGAACGTCGTGCTGCAGCCCCTCGACGCGGCGATCGAGCGGGCCTTCATCGGCGGGCCGACCCCGGTCGCCGCGCCGCCGCAGCTCCGCCCCGGCCCCGAGCCGCGGCGGGTGGAGCGTCCGACCCGCGACGAGGGGGCCATCCGCGACGAGATCCGGACGATCCGCACGCGGCTCGACGTCCTCGAGCGACTGCTGGATCCGCTCTCCCGGCGCTCCCGGTAGCGATCAGGCGGCCGACCGCCCCGCGTTGTCGTCCGCGAGTCCGAGCCGGGCGAACTCCGCCGCGAGCGGCACGCCGGGATCGCCGACGAGCCGGGCGGCGCGCCGCGCCACCCGCGAGGGCTCCTTGCGGACGGCGCGCTCGCCGGTCCGCCGCGTGCCCGCCGTGGCCCAGGCCTCCGCGTCGTCCGTGAGGTGCGTGAGCAGCCGCTCGAGGCCGACGCGGTGCCGCTCGAGGCCGGCGCGGTCGAGGTCGGGCGGGATCGACACGGCGCGGCTGATGACGGCCCGGGCCCGCGAGAACGGCCGGGGGATCGCGAACCGGTCCCACGTCGCCGTCCGCCAGGGCCGCGCGAAGCCGAGCCCCATCGCGACCACCGGGATGCCGAGCCGGCTCGCCAGGTAGATGCAGCCCGGCGCGAGCCGACGCCGCGGGCCGCGCGGGCCGTCGGGCGTGATCGTGAGGTTGCCCTCCGCGGCGCGGTCGGCCAGCTCGCGGAGCGCGGCCGCGCTGCCGTTGAACGTGCTCCCGCGGACCACGCCGAAGCCCATCATCCGCGCGACGCGGTCGAGGATGTTCGCGTCGGCGTGCCGCGAGAGCAGCATCGAGATGTTGGAGTGGCCGCGGAGATGGAGGGGGAGGAGGATGTTCTCGTGCCAGAACACGTAGATCTTCGCGCCGCGGTAGCGGGGATGCACCGGATCGACCGCGGGGTCGCCGAAGTCGGCCCGGTAGTCGAGCGTGCCCATCCAGCGGCGGATGCACGCGGTGGACGCGAGAGACACGGCGCCGATGGCCAGCGGCGAGTGGATCTTCACGGAACGAAACTCCCTTTCCTGCAACCGGGACGCGGTCAGGCGTCCCACCACGTGCCGGTGAACGCCTCATCGGCCGGACCCGTCATGAACACGGTGCCGGCCGGCGACCACTCGAGGTCGAGCCGCCCGCCGGGCAGGTCGGCGGCGATCGCCCGGCCGGTCCGGCCGGTGAGCGCGCCGGCCACGCACACGGCCGCCGCCCCGGTGCCGCAGGCCATGGTGATGCCGCTGCCGCGCTCCCAGGTGCGCATCCGCACGTGCGCGGGCCCCAGCACCTCGACGACGTGGACGTTGATCCGCCGCGGGAAGATCGCGTGGGTCTCCAGGCCCGGTCCGACCGTCTCCAGCGGCACGGCCGCCACGTCGCGGCAGAAGAGCACGAGGTGCGGGTTGCCCATCGACACGCAGGTCATCCGCGGGTCGAGGCCGCAGGCCCGCCACCAGGGCTGCTCTGCCCCCAGCGCCGGGCAGGCGGCGTCCACGACCCGGTCGCCGGGCACGGCGACGGGGATCTCGGCGGCCGCCAGGATCGGCGCGCCCATGTCCACGCGGACACGCGACGACCGCGGCCCGGTTCGGGTGACCTCGAGCGCGAGCACGCCGCGGCCGGTCTCGACCGTCACCGTGCCGGCCGCCGCCCGGCCGCGGTCCACGAGCAGGTGCGCCACGCACCGCACGGCGTTGCCGCACATCTCGGCCTCGCTGCCGTCGGCGTTGAACATCCGCATCCGCGCGTCGGCCCGGGCCGACGGCTCGACGAGCACCAGGCCGTCGCCGCCGACGCCGCGGTGCCGGTCCGAGATCCGGGGCGCGATCCCGGCGGGATCCGGCGGGGCGGGCTCGACGAAGCAATCGACGTAGACGTAGTCGTTCGCCGCGCCGTGCATCTTCACGAAGTTGAGGGGGCGTCCGGTCATGGTGGCGATGGTAGCAGGCACCCGGCTGCCGCCCGCAGGGCAATTCCCCCGGGGCTTCGGCGTCAACGGGGTGCCGGACGGCCGCCGGCGGTGCGCGCCGCCGGGCCGTCGCTCCGCCGCGTCTGGAACTGCTGCAGGGCCGCGGCGAGCGTGGGGAACGCCTCGGTGGAGGTGACCGGCTCGGCGAGCGTGCCATCGACGTGGACGAGCAGGAACTGCCCGCTCGCGCCCCCCATGACACGCTTCAGCACGGGGAGCTGCGTCTCGGCCTCCCCCATGATGGAGCGGAAGGTGAGGCTCAGGTTCGTGTCCACATCGACCTCTCCGGCCCCGACGAGGCTGATCGCGTCGCCGGAGAGCTCGATCGAGTCGAGGTAGGCCCGCGGCCCCTCGATGCGGAAGTCCACCACGCTGCTGGAGAACGCGTTGCGGTCCGGCGCGCGGACGCGGAGGATCTTGAGGAGGGCGACGACGAGCGGCAGTTCGTAGATGTCCGCGTCGCGGAGCCGCACCTGCCCGCGGCCGGCGAGCGAGTGCGTGCCCGCGCGGGAGCCGGTCACCTCGAGGCCGCCCTGGAGACGGCCCGCGTAGCGGTGGGCCGCGCCGGTCGCGTCGGTCGCCAGCCGCGCGAGATCGGCGTCGCCGAGCGACGCGACGATGGTGAAGCGGCCGGCGTCGCCCGCCTCCACGCTCCCGTCGGCGAGCAGCCTGCCGCCGGCGAGCCGCGCCGAGAACCGCCGGCCCGCCGCGTTCGGCCCGCCCGCCGGCTGTCCGAACCGCACGCCGGCAGCGTCGAGCGCCAGCGGTCCCTCGACCGCGGTCAGCTGCACGCCGCCGACCATCGCGCTGTCAACCGCCACGTCGCCCGTGGACGACCAGGAGCGGCCGTCGCTCGCGCCGCGCAGCCGCAGGCCGCCGTGCACGTGCTCCACCGGCACGCCCACGTCGAGGTCGGCCTGCTCCATGTCGAGGACCACGTCCCACGTCGCGGCGGGCGCGCCGGGCACGGCCGCGGCGGCGCCGACCGCGGCGACCGCCGCCGTAGAGTGGACGTCGATCGTGCCCTCGAGCGACAGGAGGCCCCGCAGGCGGACGCCGGCGACGGCCTGCGCGAGCCCGGCGGGCAGGGCCTCGAGCAGCTGGTGATCGACGTGGAAGCGGTCGGCCGCCAGCCGCGCGAACGACACGTGCCAGCCGCCGTCGGCCCCGAAGCGGCAGCTGCCCGCGGCCGCGACCGTGGTGCGGCCGTGCTCGCCGCGGACGTCCTCGAACAGGAGCCGGCCGTCGCGCCAGGCGAGGCGGCCGCGGAGCCGCTCGAGCCGGTAGGGAAACCAGGCCGGCTCGATGGAGACGGTGTCTCCCTGCGGCGCGGCCTCGAGCTCCACGGTCGTCTCGTGGGACCGCACCCGGTGCCGCACGGTGGCGGTGAAGTCGGCGCTGCCGCGCGGGTCCATGTCGTCCCAGGCGCGGCGCACGCCCGCGGGCAGCGCGTCGCGGAGCTCGCGCTCCAGCACGACGCCCGCGCCCGCGAGCCGCAGCACGAGCTCGCCGTCGTCGTCGCCAAGCGGCTCCATGACGCCCGAGCAGCGCACCACGCCGGTGTCGTTCGAGCCGACCAGCTCGCCGATCGTCCACCGGCCGCGATCCATGCGGATCGTGCCGCCGACGTTCGTCAGCGGATACGGGAAGCCCGCGTAGGCCAGGCTGCATTGCGCCAGGCGGATGCCGAGGGAGTTGGCGTGCCCGCGGGGGAACTGCGGCGACCGGTCGTGCCGGAACACGAAGTCGAACGAGCCGGAGGCCCGCAGTTTCCGCAGGATGTCGGCGCTCCGCGCCGGCATCGCGGCGAGCAGCGCGTCGTCGATCCGCATGCCGTCGCCGCTGACCTCCACGAAGCCGCGGCCTCCGGCGGTCGCCGTGTCGAGGGTGCCGGCCACGTGGACCGGATGCCCGCCGGCCTCGCCCGTGAGGTGGATTTGCAGCGCGGCCCCCTTGAACGTGACCGTCCCCACCGTGCGGTCGAGCCGGTAGGGGAACCGGTAGTGCGTGAGCGACACGTTGCGGCAGCGGACGGAGACGTCGGGCGCCACGGCCCCGGCGCGGCGGGCGAGCTGGGCGCGGACGTCGATCTCGCCGGCGGGCATGAGCTTGCTCCACTGCGCGGCGAGCGCGGCGGGCAGGAGCCCCTCCCAGTGCCGGCCGACGACGAGCCGCTCCGCCTCCACGAGCAGGTCGAAGTCCGCGTCGGGCCGCCACCCCGCCAGCCGGCCCGAGCCGCGGACGAGCGTCGTGCCGGAGCGGCCCTCGAGCCGCTCGCACGTCACGCCCCCGCGGTCGGCACGGAACGTCGCCGCCACGTCGCTGACGGCGAACGGCAGGGCGGCATGCTCGAATCGGCCCGCCTCGAGGCGGGCCGTCACCGCGAACACGGCCGCCCCGGGATCGTCGAGCGCCCCGGCCGCCCGCCACTCGAGGCCGAGGCGGCCCCGCAGCCCGCCGCACCAGTCGCCGGCGACGCCGGCGGGCAGGATCGCCTGCGCCCGGGGCGAGAGGTCGATCGACTCCACCGTGCCGCCGACGTCGAAGCGGCCGTCGCCGGACCGCAGGGTGCCGGCGAACGTGGCCCGCTCGAAGAGGTCGCTCGAGGCGGAGCCCCGCACGGCCAGGCCGTCCGGTCCGGGCGCGACGTCGAGCCCTATCTGCCGCACCGTGATCCACTGCCGTCGGGCGGGATCCTCGACGACGAGCGTGGCATCCTCCACCGTCACGGGCACCGTCGCGCGGCCGGACCTCCGGTCGAGCAGCCGGGCCACGCTCCACGGGCCGTCCCCGGGTGCGCGGACGGCATGCACGACGGGCCGGCGCAGGCGGACGGCGGTGATCCTCGGGGCGCCGGTCGCGAGTTCTGCGAGCGTCGTGCGGCACTCGAGGTGCACCTCCTCGACGCGGACGATCTGCCGCTGCCGCGTGGGCAGCGTCGGGTCGGAGAGCGTCACGCCCCGGACGACGATCCCCTGCCCCTCGACGAGGCCGGCGGCCTGCACCTGCACCGCCAGACCCGGCAGCTCGGCCCGCAGGCGGGCCTCGACCCGGCGGCGCACCTCCTCGCCGACGCGGGTCGAGCCGATCGCGACGGCGGCGATCAGGCCGGCCGCCGTGAGCGGCAGCGCCCAGCGGACGAGGGTCCAGAGGATGTCGGCGAGGGGCTTCATGGCTGTCCGCACGGCGCGCACCCCGGGCCGCGACCCGGCGTCGGGGGGGCGGGAACGTACGGCCGGCCCCCGGGAGGGTCAAGCCGCCGGTGGCCGCGTCTCGCCGCCGAAAACCCGCGGTTTCACCAGCCTGCGCGGATTGTTAGAGTGTGGGACCGTCGGGGGGTCGTGCGCCGTCCCGATTCGTGAACCCCCGAGGACATCGGCATGAACGCCCCCGGCTCCGCGACCATCGACGACACGCCCGCCGTCCCGAACGCCCACCGGCTGCTGTGGGCCGGCTTCATGGCGATCCTCGCCGCCGGCGTGGGCTTCGCGATCCGCGGCGGCATCCTCGGGCAGTGGGAGGAACAGTACGGGTTCACGAAGACCGAACTCGGCGCGATCACCGGCGGCGGTCTGACCGGCTTCGGCATCATCATCCTGCTCTCGAGCCTGATCGCCGACCGAATCGGCTTCGGACCGCTGATGGTTGGCGCGTTCCTGATGCACCTGGTGTCCGCGGCGCTCACGCTCGCGACGGGCGCCGCATTCGCCGCCGGTGGCAAGCCGCTGGCGTTCCAATGCCTGTTCTGGGGCATGTTCCTGTTCGCGATCGGCAACGGCATCGCCGAAGCGGTCGTGAATCCGCTCGTGGCCACCCTGTTCCCGAAAAACAAGACGCACTACCTCAACATCCTCCACGCGGGCTGGCCCGGGGGCCTGATCGTCGGCGGCCTGGCGAGCTACTTCATGGCGGGCGGCGGCGACGTGAAGCCCGTCGCCTGGCAGGTTCAGATCTCGCTGTTCCTCGTGCCGGTCGTGCTCTATGGCCTGATGATGATCGGCCAGCGATTCCCGAAGAGCGAGGCCGGCCACTCGGGCGTGTCGTTCCGCGACATGCTCGGCGAGCTCGGGCTCGTTGGCGCGGCCGTGATCTGCTGCCTGCTCGCGCTGTTCTTCAAGAGCGACCTCGGCCTGCCGCCGCTGGTCGCCGCGGGCATCGCGGCGGCGTTGCTGGCCGTGTTCGGCGCCGCGAGCGGCTTCCGCTTCGGCCACGTGCTGCTGGCCACCCTGCTCGTCATCCACGCCCTGGTCGGGTACGTCGAGCTGGGAACCGATTCCTGGATCTCGAAGATCACAGGCGCGATCATGGCCAGTCCGGGCAAGGGCCTGCTGCTGTTCGTGTACACGTCGGGGCTGATGTTCATCCTGCGGTTCTTCGCCGGCCCCGTGGTCGAGCGCATCTCGCCGCTGGGACTGCTCGCGGTCTCGTCGCTGTTCGGCGCCGCCGGGCTGACGCTCCTCGGCAACGCCGAGGGGGCGGTGATGTGCGTCGCGGCCGCGACGATCTACGGCATCGGCAAGACGTTCCTCTGGCCGACGATGCTCGCGGTCGTGAGCGAGCAGTTCCCCAAGGGAGGTGCGATCACGATCGGCGCGGCCGGCGGCGTCGGCATGCTCTCCGCCGGCCTGCTGGGCGGTCCCGGCATCGGTTTCCTGCAGGACCAGAACGCATCCGCGAACCTCCGACAGGCCAACCAGGCCGTGTTCGAGCGCTACCGCGCCCCGCAGGAAAACGAGTTCCTGTGGCTCAAGGCCGTCGGCCTCGACGGCGCCAAGGTGGGGGTGCTCGAGGACGGCGGCAAGGAGGCCGCGCGGGCCCTCGATGTGATGGAGAAGGAGCAGGCCAAGCCCGAGGCGATCGCCGCCCAGAAGCAACTCGTCGCGTGGTGGAGCGACACCGCGGCGGCCACGAGCGCCGACGACAAGCCGCTCGTGGAGCAGGCCGGGCTGTTCGGCGGCCGGCAGGCACTCAAGCTCACCGCCCTCGTGCCCGCGGCGATGTTCGTCGGCTACGCGCTACTGATGGCCTGGTTCAGGTCACGGGGCGGCTACCAGGCCCGCGGGCTGGGCCACTGACGAGCCCCAACCGCAGGCGATCCGGCATTCCGTCGGGCTCCGCCCGGACGCCACCCGGCAGGTCGGCGCCGGGGCCGCCGTCGGCAGCGAGCCGCGCGAGCCGGGCGTAGTGTCGGGCCGTCATGTCGCGTCGCGGCCAGCCCTCCCGTCGCCACAGGGCGGCGAACACCTCGGCCACGAGATGCGGGTCGAGGCCGGCCAGCGCCGCCGTGCGCACCACGACCGTTCCGTCGGCGTGGCGGGACGCGTGGTCCTCGAGCAGGTGCTCCGCGGCACTCGCGAGCGCGCCGGCCACGCGCTCGGCCTGCCGGCCGAGCCGCACGAGCGACTCGGCTGCCGCCGGAAACGGCCCCGCCTCGCATCGCGGCAGCACCTCATGCCGGAGGAAGTTGCGGGCCGGCCGCACGTCGGCATTCGACTCGTCCTCGCGCCACGCCTGCCCGGCGGCCGCGAGGAATGCCCGCGCATCGGCCCGCCGCAGCCCGAGCAGCGGCCGCACGAGGGCCACGCCGTCGCACAACTCCCGCGCCCCCTTCATGCCGCCGAGTCCGACGAGGCCGGTGCCCCGCAGCATCCGCTGGAGGATCGTCTCGGCCTGGTCGTCGGCGGTGTGGGCCACGGCCGCATGCCGGGCGCCGACGTCCCGTGCCACCTCGGCGACGAAGTCGTACCGCAGCCGCCGCGCACGGGCCTCCAGGCCCTCGCCGCGCGGTCCGCAGCCCGCGTCGCGGACGGCGAGCCGCCGCCACGCCGTCCGCAGCCCGAGCCGGGCGGCCAGGGCGGTCACGAACTCGCGATCCGCGACGGCCGCGGCGCGCAGGTCGTGTTCGGCGTGCACGACGACGATCCGTCCGTCGCACCCGGGCGGCGCGAGCCGCACGAGACCGAGCAGGAGGGCCACGCTGTCGGCCCCGCCTGAGCAGCAGACGAGCGCCGGCAGCGACCAGAACCCCGGCGGCACCGCGGCCGACAGCGCGGCGAGAAAGTCGTCCACGGCCTCGGAGGCCGACTCCGGTACCGTGGCGTGCCCGCCTGCGTGAGGAGTCACCGACGCGTTCCCGGGGTGGGGGCCGCCGCCCGCGGCCGACGCCCATTGTGACACGGCACGGGGACCACGAAAACCGCCTGCGCCGCCCGCCAAGCGGC
>JBJTPA010000025.1:0-4886 GCA_046074885.1 Planctomycetaceae bacterium | reverse complement strand
TATATGAATAACACATGCTTATCATAATAATTAATCGGCCCCACCAAGTAATGATACATTGGTGGGACAGAATTAAGGGGCCGCGCTGGACACATATTAGCACACACACACATACGACATTATACTATTTGTAAAATGCACCTATCACATATACAAGAATGAGACATATAGCCTAAACCTTTTCCTGACAGTTGCCTTCAACTTTCCTGTGGCGACGCCGACTATGCGATTCCGGGCGGCGAGTCGCGGACGCAGCTGGCGGCCCGCGGCCGCGCGGCCCTCGAGGCGCTCGCCGCCCGCCCGGTGGGGGCGATGATCGTCGTCGCCCACGGCGGCATCCTCACCGCCGCCCTCGGCAGCCTCGTGGGCCGGTCGCACCCGCTGCTGGCGGCCGCGGCCGAGCGGCCGTTCACGCGGCTGCCGGCGCTCGCCAACTGCTCGGTCACCACCGTCCGCTGGCCGGGGCCCGACCTCGTCGCTTTCAACGAGACGGCGCACCTCGACGAGGGAGCCGACCGCGGGCCGTGACGGACGGTCGCGGAGCGCCTCGCCCGCGCCACGTCGCGCCCGGCGTCAGCCCGCGATCTCCCAGCCCTTGCCACAGGGTCGGGAGAGCATCGCGTCGGCCTGGTCGTCGCCGACCATCCTCCCCGCCGCGGCGTCCCACTTCAGTCCGCGGCCCAGCCGGGCGGCGATCCCGGCGAGGTGGCAGGCGTCGAGGCCCCGCATGTGCGAGTGGACGTCGGAGATCGGCTCCTTCCGGGCCTTCACGCAGTGGACGAAGTTTGCCCAGTGGGCCTTCCGCTCGTCGCGCTCCACCGGCTGGCCGTCCTTGCCCACGGTGGCCGGCCCCGGGAAGAACCGGTAGTCGGTCGCCGGCGCCGGCGTCACGCCATGATGCCGGTCACGACCTTGCCGGCGATCCCGGTGAGGCGGACGTCGAGGCCCTGGAACTTCGTCGTCAGCCGCTCGTGGTCGATGCTCAGGAGCGCGAGCATCGTGGCGTGGAGGTCGTGGACGTCCACCACGTCGTCGACCGCCCGGTACCCGAGCTCGTCGGTAGAGCCCCAGGTGGTGCCCGGCCGGATCCCGCCGCCGGCCAGGAACACGCTGAACGCGAGGATGTGGTGGTCGCGGCCGCTGCCCTGGCCCATCGGCGTGCGGCCGAACTCGCCCCCCCAGAGCACGAGCGTGTCGTCGAGCAGCCCGCGGCGGGCGAGGTCCTCGAGGAGGGCGGCGGTGGGCCGGTCCACGTCGGCGGCGCCCGCCTTCATGCCGGGCTCCAGGTCGCCGTGGTGGTCCCAGGCGCGGTGGTAGAGCTGGATCATCCGCACGCCGCGCTCGGCGAGCCGCCGGGCGAGCAGGCAGTTCGAGGCGAACGAGCCGTCGCCCGGCTCCTTCACGCCGTAGAGGTCGAGCGTCTCGCGAGTCTCGCCGCTGAAGTCGGTGAGCTCGGGCACGCTGGCCTGCATGCGGAAGGCCATCTCGTACTGGGCGATCCGCGTGGCGATCTCGGGATCGTGCTGCTCCTCCGCGAGCATCCCGTTGAGCCGGGCCACCTCCTCGACCACCTGCCGCTGCGTGCTCTGGCAGACGCCGGGCGGGTTGCCGATGTAATGGACGGCGTCTCCCCGCGACTGGAAGCGGACGCCCTGGAAGCGGCCGGGCAGGACGCCGCTCGACCACTGCCGCGCCGACACCGGCTGCAGGCCGTACTTGCCGGCGGACGTGAGCACGATGAACCCGGGCAGGTTCTCGGTCGCCGAGCCGAGGCCGTAGAGCAGCCACGATCCCATGCTCGGACGGCCCTTGATGATCGAGCCCGTGTTCATGAAGGCATGGGCCGTGTCGTGGTTGATCTGCTCGGTCTGCATCGAGCGGATCACGCACAGCCGGTCGGCCTGCCGGGCGATATGGGGAAACAGGTCGCTGACCTCGATGCCCGCCGCGCCGTGCCTCCGGAAACCGGCGACCGGCCCGCGGGCCTTGAGCACCGCGTTCTGCAACTGGGCGAGCTGCTGGCCCCTCGTGAACGACTCCGGAAACGGCTTGCCGTCGAGCTCCTTGAGGGCGGGCTTCCAGTCGAAGGTTTCGAGCTGCGAGGGACCGCCGGCCATGCACAGGAAGATCACCCGCTTCGCCTTGACCGGGAAGTGCGGCCGCTCGAGCACGCCGTGCCAGTCGGCGGGCCGCGCGAGCGCGGGTGCGGCGGCGCCGCCGAGCATCGCCAGCGCGATCCCGCCGAGGCCGTAGGCGCCCTCGGTGAGGAAACTGCGCCTGGCGATCGCGGCCGGGGCGGGGGTCGCGGGAGATCGTGGGTTCGCGCGCATGGCGACGGGCTGCCTCGTGTCAGTAGCGGGTCAGCACTTCCTGCGTGTTGAGCAGCACGCGGCAGAGTTGCGCCCACGCGGCGTGCTCGGCGGGTTCGAGCGGCGGCAGCGGAGCGATGCCGACCGCGAGGGACTTCGTCGCCACGGCCGGGTCGGCGGCGAACTCCGCCCGCCGGGCGGCGAGGAACGAGGCGAGCGACTCCGCCTCCCGCGGCCGCGGCTCGCGATCGACCGCCAGCCGCACGGCGATCCGGATCCGCCCGGCGTCGTCGGTCGCGGAGCGGTCGAGGAGCAGCCGGGCCGCGAACGCCCGCGCCGCCTCGACGAACTCCGGGTCGTTCAGGAGCGTCAGCGCCTGCTGCGGCGTGTTGCTCGCGATCCGGCAGGCGCAGCACTCGTCTCGGGCCGGTGCGTCGAAGGCCGCGAGCATCGGGTGGAGGAACGTCCGCTGCCAGTGGACGTAGAGCCCGCGGCGCCACTGCCGGGCGTCGGTGTCGGCCTCGTACTTCCGGTCGGGGAACTGGAGCGCGTCGTAGTGGCCGTCGGGCTGGTAGGGCTTCACGCTCGGTCCGCCGATCTCGTCCGCCTGGAGCAGTCCCGCGATCGCCAGCGCATTGTCGCGGACGAACTCGGCCTCGAGCCGCCGCGGGTTCTGGGTGGCGAGCAGGCGGTTGGAGGGGTCCGCGGCGAGGGCCCGCGGATCGAGCGAGCTCGACCGCCGATACGCGTCGCTCGTGACGATGAGCCGGATCATCCGCTTCACGTCCCAGCCCGACTCGCGGAGCTCGCAGGCCAGCCAGTCGAGGAGCTCCGGGTGCGACGGCGGCTCCCCCTGCGATCCGAGGTCGTCGAGCGCCGCGCTCAGGCCGGTGCCGAAGAAGGCGGCCCAGAGCCGGTTCACGACGGCGCGGGCCGTGATCGGATTGGCGTCGGACGTGATCCAGTTCGCGAGGTCGAGCCGCGTCAGCCGGCGGTCGGGCGTGCTCTCGATGCGGCCGGGCAGGAATGACGGCGTGGCGGGCAGCACGACCGGGCCGCTCTCGTCCTGCCAGTTGCCCCGGGGCAGCACGCGGACGGTCAGCGGCTGCGGCCGCGCCTGCGTGACCATCGTCCAGGCCCGGCCGCCGAACAGCTGCCGCTCCCGCGCGGCGAGTTTCTGGACGGCGTCGAAGGCCGTGCGGTCGTGCGCCGTGGCGAGCAGGAAGGAGGCGGCGACGCGGATCGCCTCCTCGTTCGATCGCGTTGCCGGCGGCGTGCGCAGCGCGGCGAGGTCGGCCGCCGGCACGGCCTCCTGGGGCTGCGGGGCGCCGAGCGGGCTGATGGCGAGATCGAGGGGGACCGCCGGGTCGCCGGCGATCGTGACGACGAGCGTCTCGCCAGCGGCCAGAAGCACCGGGTCGAGGAGCCACGCGGCCGCGAGCCGGACGTCCGGCAGCGGCGCGGCCGGCAGCCGCCACTCCGCGCCGATCCCCGGCGCCTCGACGCCCGACGAGTAGCTCGGCTTCCGCGCGGTCGCCTGGCCCGCCTTGACGCCCACACCCCGCGGCTTGCCCTCCGCCGGATGCACCTCGACCTTGAGCGTGAAGCTCGTGCCGGGGAGCTTCGCGAGCGCCTCGGGCGCGATCCGCTCGGTCGCGATCGCGAGCCGCACGGCCGCTGCGGTCGGCAACCCGTCGGCGGTCCAGGCGGCCTCGAGCGCCACGTCCTTCGGTCGCTCGCGCCGCTTCGGCTTCTCGGTCCGCCCGTCGGCGTCAGCCGGGGCCTGCGCCGCGGACGGCTCCTGCGCCGGGTCGGGCTCCGGCTCGGCCGCCGGGGGCGGGGCGCTCCAGCCGTCGGGGTGCGCGGCGAGGAAAGCGGTGATCGACGCATTCCACCGGGTGAGCGCCTCGCGGGCCGGCGCGTCGGCCAGCGTGCGGGCGGCGGCGTTGGCGAGCGCCTCGTCGAGCCGTCGCCGAGTGCGGGCCAGTTCCTTCGCCAGCCACGGGCTCTCCACCTCGATCTCCGGCGGGAACGGATGCTCGTTGGTGAATCCCCTCAGCTCGGGCTCGGGCGTGTAACCGTAGTCGTGGTAGACGCCCCACTGCTTCATGTCGGCGAAAAAGGCCTGGAGCTCGTAGAAGTCGCGCGACGCGATCGGGTCGAACTTGTGGTCGTGGCACTCGGCGCAGCCGAACGTGCTGCCGAACCAGGCCGCGGCCACGGCCCGCACCCGCTCGGCGCCGTACTTCGCGAGGTATTCCCTGGGCTGGGCGCCCCCCTCGCGGGTCATCATCGTGAGGCGGTTGTAGCCCGTGGCCACGAGTTGGTCGGTCGTGGGGTTCGGCAGCAGGTCGCCGGCGAGCTGCTCGCGGGTGAACGCGTCGAAGGGCTTGTTCGCGTTGAAGGCATCGATGACCCAGTCACGGTACGGGAAGATCCGCTGGTTCTGGTCGCCGTGGAAGCCGACCGTGTCGGCGAACCGCGCCACGTCGAGCCACCACACGGCCATCCGCTCGCCGAAGTGAGGGGAGGCGAGGAGCGCATCGACCGCGGCCTCGTGGGCCGCGGGCAGCGCGG
>JBJTPA010000024.1:0-3369 GCA_046074885.1 Planctomycetaceae bacterium | reverse complement strand
GGGCGACGTTGCGTCCCGGCGCGTCGCCCCGGGGCGACGCGCCGGGACGCAACGTCGCCCGGTTGCGACGGCCGCCGGCCGCCCCCTCAAGGCGGGCGGCGGCCCGATACGAAGAGACCCGGGTTTTCGGCCGCCGGCGATATACTCCGCCGGCCGGAGAGCGTCGTGCCGGCTCACCGCGGAACGGGTCCATGCAGACCGGCGAAATCATCCTCCTCGCGGTGGTGTTCCTGGTCCTGCTCGGCGGCCTCGTGTCGCTGGGCGTCGGCCACCGCCGCTGGAGCATCGGCACGGTCGTCGCCGGCTTCCTCGTGCTCCTCTCGGCCGTGACCTTCCTCTACCTGGCGGCCCAGCTCGCCGACCGGGAGCGGGCCTGGGCCCGCAAGGTGGACGACTACCGGCTGAAGATCGCCAAGATGGTCGACGACCAGTCACTCGACGCGAATCGCGTGCTCGGGCCCGCAGGCGGGGGGCCGGAATCGCTCGAGCGGCTGCGGGCCAAACGCGAGCGCTGGCGGCGGGGCCTCGTCCGCGTGGACAACTGGCGGGATCGCCACTGGGACAACGCCTCTTTCCAACCGCCGAAGGACGACGCATCGACCGGCCGCGTCGAGCTCGCCGCCGAAGGCAACACCGAGGACAGCCCGCCGATCGGCGAGGGCTCCCACGTCTTCCTCTTCGACGCCGCGCCGTTCGAGGAAGGGGGCGCCTACCTGGGCGAGTTCCTCGTGAAGTCCACGGCCTACGACCAGGCGAGCAAGCGGCACGTGCTCACGGTCGTGCAGACGTCCCCGCGCGACGCGTACGACACGCAGGTGCTCCG
This sequence comes from Planctomycetaceae bacterium, assembly GCA_046074885.1. Classification (GTDB taxonomy): domain Bacteria; phylum Planctomycetota; class Planctomycetia; order Pirellulales; family UBA1268; genus QWPN01. The sequence continues at coordinate 2,546 of JBJTPA010000024.1, read as the reverse complement.
CGTGCCCCACGACTCCGTGGTCGTCTACGAGACGCTGCCGGTCGATCGCTGGCTCGCCTTCTACCGCTCCCGGGAACAGCGGGTCGATGGCACGGACGCCGTGCGGCCCGACAAGCAGGATCCCGACAAGGTCCGCGACGTCCTCGAGAGTTCGCCGGCGGTCGGGGCCCTCGTCGAGCAGTTCGTCGAGACCTTCCGACAGCACGAGGAGGACGTGCCGAAGGACGAGTGGGAGGCCGCGACGCAGGAGGCGGCCGACAGGCCCGGCACGCTCTGGGCCGACGTGGTGTTCACGAAGCCGCACTCGTTCCGGGACGACGGCGCCGCGCCGGCCGCCGACGAGGGGCCGAAGCAGGATTTCGAGCCCGGCGACCGGACGGAGTTCGACCTGCAGACGGCCAGCAACCTCCAGGACGACCGCGGCGTGGTCACGATCGAGCGGGTGTTCCGCCGCCGCCCGCTCACCGACGCGCTCACGCTCCTGCACGGCGCCCAGGGCCAGCCCGACGACGCGGGCGTCGAGGGCACGGCCACGCTGCTGAAGATGCTGCAGGACGAGCTCGACGCCCTCGAGCGGTCGAACGTCCGGCTCGCGGCCTCGCTGGCGGCGGCGCGGGCCAACGAGAAGGAGGACCGCGACGTCGCCGGCCAGCTCGAGCGCGACCTGAAGCTCTGGCAGCGGGACTCCCAGGCCGCCGCCGCCCTGGCCGGCGGGTTCGAGCGGGAACGCGACCGCACGAACGCGTCTCTGCGGGCCTCCGAGGCGGCGATCGTGGAGCGGGGGCGGGAACTCACCGCCCTGATGACCCGCCTGGCCCGCGAGATCGACCGCGAGTCGCCGCCGCCCGAACGGCGGGCGGCCAGGCCATGAGCGGCGCCCCGGCCGGGCAGGCGGCGGCCATGGACCGGATGTACCGGTTCACGCGGCACGTCTACGACCTCACCCGCCGCTACTACCTGCTCGGCCGCGACCGGATGCTCGCCGGCGTGCCGACGGGGCCAGGCTCCGCCACGTTGGAGGTGGGCTGCGGCACGGCCCGCAACCTGATCGCGCTGGCACGGCGGCCGGAGCCCGGCCTGCTCTACGGTCTCGATGCGTCGCACGAGATGCTCGAGACCGCGGCCCGGAGCATCGCCCGCCGGGGCGTGCCCGGCCCCGGCCGGCCGCCGATCGTGCTCCGCCAGGGCCTGGCCGAGGAACTCGACGCACGCCGGACGTTCGGCCGCGCGGAACCGTTCGACACGATCTTCTTCTCCTACTGCCTCTCCATGGTGCCGACCTGGCCCGGCGCGATCGAGGCGGCGCTCGCGAACCTGAGGCCCGGCGGCCGCATGCTGATCGTGGACTTCTGGGACCAGGCCGGGCTGCCGCGGCTCTTCGCGGCCGGCCTCAGGCGCTGGCTCTCGCTGTTCCACGTCGAGTACCGGCCGGCGGTGCTCGAGGCGGTCGAGGCGCTGGGCCGCGAGGGCCGGGCCGACGTCACGATCGAGGCCGTGGCCCGACGCTACGCGTACATCGCCACCGTGGTGAAGCGCTGAGCCCCGGCTCGCGGCCCGCTCACGGCAGGATGAACACGATGCCGGTCGCAGCCGCGGCGCCGACGGCGAAGCCGCGGCCGCTGACCGGCACGGCGGGCACCGTCCACGGGGCGCAGTTGCCCGGGCGGTAGTAGCCCAGCGGGTAGACGCACTCCCACGGCAGTTCCACGCCCAGCTCGTAGGGCAGGGCGGGGATCCGCGCGAAGAAGTGGGCCGCCGACAGGAACGAGTCGGCCACGAAGCCGTGCGAGTGGCCGTAGCGCTCCAGGTTCCAGTGCTCGAAGTACAGCGGCTTGTGGCAATAGCCCGCCGCCTTCCACGTGAACGTCGTCGTGGCGAACCGGCGCGGCTGGAACGTCTCCCCCTCGAGACGGCACTCGCAGGGGTAGTCGCTGCCCGGACGGCCGCCGACGCGGATGTCGATGTTCACGTCGGCGATCGTGTCGGCGCGGAGCCTGCCGAGCGCGTCGCCGCAGGCCTCGGCCTCCTCGTCACAGGGCCCGTCGGCGGCCTCCGCGGCCGCGGGCAGCACGGCGGCGTCCTCCGCGGCATCCTCGCCGTCGGGCGGCGCCGCGGCCGCATCGTCGCCGACCGTCTCCGCGCACGCCGGCACGACGACGGCGGGTTCGCGGACCTCCGTGGCGCCCTCCACGACTTGGCCCTCCACGACCGGGGCCGTCACGACGGGGGCCGCGCCCCGCGGCGGCGGTGCGGTCCGCTGGAAGTCCCGCCATGCGGCGCCGGCCGGCGTGGTCGCCAGGATCGCCGTGATCGCCAGCGCCGCGAGCGCGACGCCGCACCGGCCGCCGCGGCCGGCCGGCCGCGGCTCACGGGTGCTCCGCATCCGAGTAGTTCGGCGACTCGTGGGTGATGGCGATGTCATGCGGATGGCTCTCCCTCACGGCGGCCGCCGAAACCTGGATGAACCTGGCGTCCTTGCGGAGTTCCTCGATCGTCCGCGTGCCGCAGTAGCCCATGCCGGCCCGCAGGCCGCCAACGAGCTGGTA
>JBJTPA010000023.1:0-4238 GCA_046074885.1 Planctomycetaceae bacterium | reverse complement strand
GTCTCGCCGGCCCAGCGGGCCGCCGGGTCGAGCGTCGCCGCTACCTGGGCCACGACCGGACGGATCTGCTCGAGCGACACGTTGTAGATCACCAGCCGCGGCCGGGTGGCGAGCAGCGCGAGCGCCGCGGCGAGGGCGACGAGGACCAGCGGCAGCACCGTCCGCCACGCGCCGCGGACGCCGGCCGGCTGGAGGAGTTCCATGGGGCCCACCAGCACCAGGCCCGCGAGCGCCGCGGCGAGCAGGGCGACGTCCGCCGCGCCGGACACCGCCGTCGGCCGCCGCCGCAGGTGGCGGGCCGCGACGGCGACGAGGTAGAGCCCCGGCGGCACGAGCGCGGGCCAGAGCGGCGGGGCGGATGCCGGGAACATCGTCACGCCGGCCGGTCGCCGGCCCTCCTCATCCGCGCCACGCCAGCCAGGTGAGGAACGCGATCCAGATCGCCTCGGCCGCCGCGGCGGCCAGGACCGCGGCTGGCACGGCGGGCGAACCGGGAGTCGCGGGCGCCGTCATCGATCGTCCTCACGACGGGTCTGGCACGGCGAACGACAGGTCCCGCGAGAAGCCGTCGGCGAAGTCGAAGACCCCGCGGAAGTCCTCGCGACGGTCGGACCGCGTCTTCCGCATCTGCCCGATGTCGATCATGTTGAAGACGATCTCGCCGAAGTCGTCGGTGGCGCGGATGCCCCACCGCGCGAGCACCGTCGGCGCGAGGTAGCCGTACTGCTGCAGCCCGTAGAGGCGGGCGGCCTCGCAGAGCTGCTGCCCGGAGACGTGCCGCTCCGACTTCCGCTTGCGGCCGCGCTTGCCGCGGACCGTGCCCGACTCCGGCTCGCCGCCCGGCGGCAGCGGCTCGAGCTCCTCGACCGCCGGCTCGTGCCCCAGGCCGAGCGACTCCTGCGCGAAGGACAGGGCCTCGAGCACGAACAGGTAGGCGTCGAGCGTGTAGCGCCGGTCACGCTGCAGGAGCTGGCCCAGCGGGTTCCTCGGATCGACGAACGGCATCGCGGCCTCCGGCACGACGGAGGCCGGAGTATATCCGGGCCGCGGGACGGAGGCGCGGGACGAGGAGGCCGCCCGGTGGCTCAGCGCGGCGGCGCCGTCGGATCCTCGACGACGTGCGTGTAGCCGAAGGGGGTCGAGGGCCGGGCGAAGTCGCGGATCAGGTCGAGCCCCTTGTCGATGAGGTTCGTGTTCGGGTCGAACTGGTAGACGTCGCGGTCCTGGCCGCCGGGCTTGAAGATCTGGATCGCGAACGGCATCAGGTCGCGGGCCTGCAGGATCAGCTCCACCTTCGAGAAGTTGGCGGCGTCGGCCTGGTAGCGGGGCAGCGCCTCGAGCCAGACCTGGTCGCGGACGTCCCGCGGGGTGATGATCCGCATCCAGTAGCGCTTCCTGAGCGTGTCGGCCCTGGCGCCGAACACGAACGGCAGCGGCCCGTCGCTGATCGCCTTGCCGCGCATCTCGGGGGGCAGCTTCGTCTCCCGCAGCTGCTTCTCCGTGTGGCGGAACTCGTAGATGCTCTCGCCGTTGCAGACCCAGTGCTCGGCCGCGTCGCCGGTGCGGACCTCGTAGCGCCAGACCTTGGGGTCGGAGTTCCATTGCTTCGATTCCTTGACGCGAAACAGCCCCTTGTCCGGCGCCGCGTACTTGATCTCGCCGGTGCTCTCCACGAAGGGGAGCTTCTCGCCGGCCGCGTCGGAGGGGCTCCAGGCGTTGTACTCCCACTTGTGGAAGGTGCACGACCAGGTGCGGACCGCCTCGTTGCGGGCCTCCCAGGCGGCGAGCAGGCGGTCGAGCGCGGCCTGCTCCTGCGGCGAGAGCGCCGGCGGCTGCGCGGCGGGCGGCACGCCGGGCCGCGGCGGCTGCGTCGCGACCGGCGGCGCGGGAACCGCCTGCGCCGGCTACCGCGGCGGGGGCACGCTCGCCGTCCGGGGTGCGGCCGGCGGCTGCGCGGGCGGCCGCGGCGCCTGGCCGCGGGCGATCGTCCCGCCGACGAGTGCGGCGCAGGTCAGCACGGCGACGGTGGGGCGGCGGCGCATCGCGCGAGTCTCCACGTGGCAAGCCGGGAAGGCCGCGGACTCTAGCGACGCCGCCCTGCCCCCGCGAGGCCAGTTCCGGGGGCGGTCAGAGGCCCGCGGCGGCCCGCAGTTCGGCGAGCTCGCGGCCGAAGCCGCCGGAGAGGATCGGGAACCGGCACCACGTCTTGGGATCGAGGTTCTCGTCGTCGAGGTGGAACGACGGCGCGTAGCGCTCCCGCTTCCACTGGTTGCGGCTCCAGAGCGTGAAGAACCGTTCCGTCCAGCGGGCCAACTGCGCCGGCTCGTGGCCCGGGAAGTCCACCACGAGCCTGCGCCACGCTTCCAGCGGCGTCTGCCGGTCGCGGATCGCGCTCCGCTCGACGTGGTCGAGCACGTCGTAGGGCATCAGGTCGGCCTCGTCGGTCTGGCCGGCCGCCGGAGGCCGCAGTTCGGCGGTGGGCGACTGGGCATTGACCGCGGCCAGCGCCGGGATCGGCCCGATGCCGTCTGGCCCCCTCCGCTCCAGCCACGCGAGCCAGCGGCGCAGGTAGGCCTTGTCGATACCAGCGAGCGGCGCGACCCCGCCCGACGTGTCGCCGTCCATCGTTGCGTAGCCGACGGCCGCCTCCGACCGGTTGCTCGTCGAGAGCAGGAGCGACCCGGTGATGTTGGCGAGCATCCACACGCCGGGCGAGCGCGCGCGGGCCTGCACGTTTTGCAGGGCCACGTCGTCGCGGTCCCACGTCAGCGGCCGGCCGACCGCCGCGGCGGCGAGCCGCTCGTAGCCACGGACGAGCGGCTCCACGTCGAACTCGTGGAAGGTTGCGCCGATCGCCTCGGCCATGCCGCGGGCGGCGGCCAGCGTCACGGGCCCGGAGTTCGCGGTCGCCTGGTAGACGCAGACGAGCAGGCGACCGACGAGCGCCCGCACCGCGGCCTCGCGATCCGCGGGCAACTCCGCGGCGAGGTCGGCACGTCCGAGCCGCGCCGCCACGGCGGCCGGCGACGATTCGGCGGCCCCCAGCCGGATCGCCAGGGCCACGAGGCAGGCGACGGCGGAGGAGTCGACGCCGCCGCTGGCCGACACGACGGCCCCGCGCGAGCGGCTCTTTCGCAGGTAGTCGAACAGGCCGAGCGCCACGGCGCGGGTGAACTCCTCCTCCTTCACGTGCGGCCCGCGCTCCCACGCGTCGCGGTGGTCGCCCGCCTCGCCCCGCTCCGGAGCGACGACGGCAGGCGTGAAGGCGACGGTGACCCGCGCCGCCCCGTCGTCGATGGCCTCGGCCGCGGTCCGCGCCTGCGCGACGCGGTCGGCATCGAGGTCGACGACGGCCGTCGTGAGCGCGACGTCCCCGAACGAGAACCGGCGGCCCGCGGCCACGACACCGCCCCCCGCCGCGATGATCACGCCGCCGTCATAGATCGCGCGGCCCGCCTCGTTGCCGATGAGATTCGCGTACACGTACGCGGCACCGCAGGCACGCGAGCCCTCCGCCACGAGCCGGCGGCGGATCTCGTCCTTGCCGAAGGCGAAGTGGCTGGCCGACGGATTGAGGATCACGTCGACACCACGGGCCGCGAGCCGGGCCGCGGGCCGGTCCGCGACCCAGGCGTCTTCGCAGATCTCGAAGCCGACCCGGACGCCACCGCAGTCGAAGCGCAGGTCACCGATCGGCACGTCCGCTCCGCCGGCCGGGACAGCGTCGATCCGGCCGGCCGGCCACGGCCGGAACCAGCGCGGCTCGTAGTGGAGCCCGTCGCCCGCGAGGTGCTGCTTGCAGACGATGCCCGCGAGCCGGCCGTCGGCCACGAAGGCGGCCGCGTCGTAGACGGCATTCTCGAACCGCACCGGCAGGCCGACCGCCACGGCGATGCCGCGGGTGTTCGGCGCGATCTCGCCGAGAACCTGCCAGGCCGTGCGGACCGTGCCCGGCGCGAGGAACGCGTCCTCGCACCCGTACCCCGAGATGCACAACTCGGGCAGGCAGAGGACCGACACGCCGGCCGCCCGCGCGGCCTCCACGGCCGCGAGGATCCGGTCGCGATTGCCGTCCCAGTCGAGCGGCGTCTGGTTGAGGGCGCAGCCGCCCAGGCGGATCAGGTGCATGTGATTTCAACTGCCTGAGCGTTGACCCAGCGAGGGGCTGCCCGTGCCTTCGAGCGAGCTATAGAAGCGAGCGCAGCCAGGATGGCGAAGCGAAGCGGGCATGCAGAGAG
>JBJTPA010000022.1:0-11744 GCA_046074885.1 Planctomycetaceae bacterium | reverse complement strand
GTTGATCTTGGTGAGCGCCGCGATGCCGATGGCCATCGGCTCGAGCCGCTTGGTGAGGTGCACCCGGTTGGCCGGGATCACCATCCGCCCCCGCGTTACCTCGCTGCGGATCAACTCCTCGGGAAGGTCCTCGCGGCCGGCGACGAACTTCATTTCGGGCGTGGTCTCGTGGGCGCGGGCGCGTTCGAACTGGGTCATCGATGAACCTCCGGGGTCGTGGCCCGTTAGGGTAGCAAAGTCCGCGTCACAGCGTCTTGAGGTACTCGAGCACGGCCGCCTTCTCGGCCTCGTCGAGGGCGGCCGGGAAGTCGTGTCCTGCGGCGCTCTTGCCGGGGCGGCGGGTGTCGAAGTAGCCGCGCCGCGCGGCGGGGGGCAGCCGGCCCTGCGGCAGCGCGGCCAGCGCCTCCACTTCGAGGCCGACGCGGGCCTCGTCGTAGCCGGTCGGCGTCCGCCGCCAGACGACGGGCCGCTCGTCGGGATGCAGCACGTGCCACAGCGTCGGCACCGAGCCGTTGTGGAGGTAGGGCGCGGTCGCCCAGACGCCGTCGAGCGGCGGCGCGACGTAGCCCGTGCCCGCCTCGCGGGCCGCGAGGTCGACGTCGGCCCGACCGGCGTCCGCGCCGTGATGGCCGAACCAGCTCGCGTTGAGGTCGCCCCGCTCTCGTCTGGTGAGCGAGTCGAGCCGGATGCGATCGGTGCCGACCTCGGCGATCGGCACGACCCGCTCCGGGTAGCTCCCGCCCGGCCCGTAGGTGCCGTGGCAGGCGGCGCAGTGCCGGCCGAACGTGAGCCGACCCCGCTCCGCGAGGGCGGCGTCGACCGTGCCGGGCCAGCGCGGCGGCTCGAGCGCGGCGATCCACGCCTCGATGTCACGAAACTCGTCCTCCCATTCGCGGAACCGCTCCGGTCCGTTCTCCTTCACGAGCAGGAACTGCATCAGCATCCGGTGCCCCTTGGCGGCGAAGCCGTCGGCGTAGAGGCTGCGGCGCCGCCGGTAGTGCCACCAGGGCGGCGCGTCCATGTCGTGATGGACGAGGTCGAACCGCGGCGGCCGCTGCACGATCGCGAGATCGGCGTCGCGGTGCCGCATCAGGGCCACGCCGAAGATCACGGCGTTGGTCGTGCCGTTGGTGGTGCCCAGCGGCAACAAGAGCGACCCGAGGTCCATATGGCCGAAGGCCTTCCGCTGCCGGACCTTCACCTGCCGGACCTCCTCGGTGAGCGTCTCGAGGGCGTAGTTGGTGTTCGGCAGGCCGGGGATCGCGCGGCTCGCCACCTGCCCCTGGTGACAGGCCAGGCAGCTCATCGTCCACGAGCCGTCGGCCGCGACCACGTACTGCAGCGATCGCGACGGATCGTCCGGGTGCGGCGTGAGGCCGTAGCGGTCCATCGCCATGCTGCGCCGCTCCGCCACGGTCGCCTGTTCCGCCCGTGCCCGCAGCGGCTCCTCCCACGTCGTCCAGAGCGCGTCGAAGACCTCCTGGTCGAGGTCGGGGGGGAGATAGGCCCGGGTCAGCAAATGCTCGCGGCCGCGTGCCGCGTCGGCCGCCGGCAAGGGGCCGCAGGCAAGGACGGCCGCCCCCAGGCACGTTCCCAGGACCGCCCGCGCACGGTCGCGTCGTCGCTCTCGCATGGCATACTTGTCCCTTGGGATCGATCGTCCCGCAGTATAGGCCCCGCCCGGCCACCGCCCGCATGCCCACCGCCAACCCCATCCTGATTCCCGAACTCCGCGTCATGCTCGCGGAGGGCGATGCCGCGGGGCTGCGCGAGGTCGCCGCCGAGTTGCACCCGGCCACGGTGGCGGAGTTCTCCGAGGGGCTCGACGACCGCGAACTCTGGCAGATGCTCGAGGCCCTGCCCGTGGAGCGGCAGGCCGAGATCTTTCCCTACTTCCAGATGCCCCGGCAGATCGAGCTCTTCCAGGCAGGCGACCGCGCCCACCTCGGGCCGCTCATCGAATGGATGGCGCCCGACAACCGCGACGACCTCCTCCGCGAGCTCGCGCCGGATCTCGTCGAGGAGATCCTGCCGCTGGTGGCCAAGGCCGAGCGGCACGACATCCGCATGCTCCTCTCCTGCCCTGAGGGCTCGGCCGGGTCGCTGATGACCACGGAGTACGCCTCGCTGCCGGCCGACATCACGGCCGGCGAGGCGATCGCCCGGCTGCGGTCCCAGGCCCCCGACAGCGAGTCGATCTACTACATCTACGTGCTCGACTCCGAGCGGAAGCTCGTCGGCTTCGTGTCGCTCCGCGACCTGATCCTCGCCAAGCCCACGGCCCTCGTGGCCGACCTCATGCAGCGCGACGTGATCAGCGTCCGCGTGGAGGAGCCGAAGGACCGCGTCGTCGAGAAGCTCGCCCGCTTCGACTTCATCGCCATCCCGGTGGTGGACGACCGCAACCGCCTCGTGGGCATCATCACCCACGACGACGTGCTCGACGCCGTCCGCCAGGAGGCCACCGACGAGGCCCAGCGGATCGCCGCCATCGCCCCGCTCGGCGAGAGCTACCTCGAGGCGGCGATCCTCTCCATGACCTGGAAGCGGGGCGTGTGGCTGGCGATCCTGTTCGCGACGGCCACCGTCACCGCAATGGTGCTAGCCCACTCGCCGCTCTCCCATCTGGGCCCGGCGGGACAAGGCGCCTGGCTCATCGCATTCATCCCGCTCGTCATCGCCAGCGGTGGCAACTCGGGCAACCAGTCGGCCACGCTGGTGATCACGGCGCTCTCCAGCGGCGACTGCCGGCTGTCCGACTGGCGCAGGATCCTGCGCCGCGAGTTCGTGCTCGGCCTCTCACTCGGGGCGCTCCTGGCCATCCCGGGCTACCTGCTCGGGCTCGTGTACGCGCCGGACCCTTTCCACGCGCTCGTCATCCCGATCACGATCCTCGCCGTCGTGATGCTCGGGGCGCTCGTGGGCTCGGTGCTCCCCCTGCTCTTCCGCTCGATCGGCCTCGATCCGGCGCTCATGAGCAACCCCTTCGTGTCCGCGATCGTGGACATCGTGGGGATCGTGATCTACACGGGCGTCTCGCTCGCCCTGCTGGGGTGAGGCGGCTCACACGTCATCCTCGCGCATAGGGAAGCATCTCGTTCGAAGCGGTCAATTCGCCCAACCGTCCCGGGGCTGCCCACACCCTCTCGCCGGACGCTCGCTTCGGGCATCCATGCCCTCCGCTCTCTCGGAGGTGCCTTCGCTCTCGCCCTCCGGGCTGCGCTCGGTCACCTACGCCGTCTCGAGGGGATGGGCAGCCCCGAGACTTCCTCAACCGATACGGAAAGGCGAGGGGATGCCCGTGCCCTCGAGCGATCTATGGGAGCGAGCGCAGGCACGACCAATCCGCCTGCGGCGGATCGGTGCCCGCCGAAGCGAAGCGGACATGCAGAGAGCCGAAGCCTGGAGGGCTGAGGCGAACGTCCAGCGAGAGGGCATGGGCATCCCTGAAGCCGCGGGACGCCTCAGGATCATGTGTGAAACGTATGAGGCGGCTCACCCGATCTCGCGGCCCAGGGCCGAGGCCACGCGGCGGCAGACGTCCATCATCCGCGTGAAGGCCGGCAGGTCGATCGTCTGCGCGGCGTCGCTCGTGGCGGCCTTCGGGTCGGGGTGCACTTCGACGATCAGGCCGTCGGCGCCCGCCGCCACGCTCGCCGCGGCCATGCTCTCCACGAGGCTCGCGTGACCCGTGCCGTGGCTCGGGTCGATCACCACGGGGAGGTGCGTCCGTTGGTGGAGCCAGGGCACCGTCGCCAGCGGGAGCGTGAACCGCGTATGGGACTCGAACGTGCGGATGCCCCGCTCGCAGAGCATCACCTGCCGGTTGCCCGCGTCGAGGATGTACTCCGCGGCAAGCAGGAGCTCCTCGACCGTCGCGGCCGGGCCGCGCTTGAGCAGCACGGGCACCTTCGTGCGGCCCACCGCCTCGAGGAGCCGATAGTTCTGCATGTTGCGGGCGCCCACCTGGAGCACGTCGGCGTAGCGGGCCACGAGCGGCACGTCCTCCGGCGAGACCACCTCCGTGACCACCGCGAGGCCCGTCGCCTCGCGGGCCTCGGCGAGGAGCTCGAGACCCCGCTCCTTCATCCCCTGGAACGAGTAGGGGCTCGTCCGCGGCTTGAAGGCGCCACCGCGGAGGCCCGTCGCGCCCGCCTCCTTCACCGCCCGCGCCGTGGTCACGATCTGCTCGCGGCTCTCCACCGAGCAGGGCCCGGCGATCACGCCGATCCGGCCGCCGCCGACGACCAGCGGCCCCGCGCGGACGACCGTCGGCTCGGCCTGCACCTCGCGGCTGGCGACCTTGTAGGGGGCGAGGATCGGGAGCACCTCCGCCACGCCGGGCAGCGTCTCCATGCCGCCGGAAACGGCGCCGCGCTCGTCGCCGACCACGGCCACCACGGTCCGCTCCGTGCCCACGATGACGTGCGGCCGCAGCCCGAGCCCCTCGACCCGGCCCACGACGCGGTCGAGATCGGCCTGCGACGCACCGGCCTGCATGACGATGATCATTTCCCGCCTTTCGCCGGCTTGCCGGCCTCCTGGAACTCGGGCGGCAGCGCGTCGCCCCGCTTCGCCACGGCGGCCCGCGTGGTGATGTCGATCGACTCGACGCCGTCCTTCTTCCGCACGACATAGACCAGTTTGCCGTCCGGGTTCGCCTTGGCAAGGATCACGCGCAGCACGTCGCGGGCGGGCTTGTCCCGCTCCTCGAGCGCGAACGACTGGTTCTTGGTGATCCCCTCCAGCTGCAGGTCGGTGCCCAGGATCTCCATCGGCACGCCGATCTCGTCGGCGATCATCTGGATCGACTTCTCGAGCGTGTCCTTCGCGAACACGAGCGTCATCTTCTGCCCGAGCTTGCCGAGGGGATCCTGGGCCGAGGGCGTTGCGGCCGCCGGTGCCGCCGCGATGGGGCCCGCCGCAACCCCGCCGGCCGCCTGTGCCAGCGCCAGCTCGGCGGCGAGCGCGATGTTGTGGCCTGCGTGCCGCGGCAGGTAGGCATTGACGACCGCCACCTTGTCCTCGGCCCCCGCCCGCACGTTGGCGGCGAGCGCGCGGACCATCGTCGGCAGCTCCATGACGAGCGCGCGGCCGTAGGGATGGAGGTCGCGGGCCGCGCAGAAGGCCTTCGCCGCGGCCTGGAATCCGGCCACCCCCTCCTTGAGCTTCGCGGTGAACGCGGCCGCGGGCAGGTCGAGCGTGCCCACGGCGTCGAGCTCGACGTAGAAGTCGGAGCCGCAGTGCACCGACAGCGCGGCCGCCTGCACCGATTCGCCGAGGAGCGATTCGACGCCGCCGGCCAGCGGCTCGAGCGGCCCCGCCAGCAGGCTGCGGCCGCTGTTGAGGAGGTAGGCGGGCGAGCCGAGGATCGTGAGGTGCCGCGAGGCGTCGAGCACGGATGCCAGCCGCTCGAGGTCGCCGGGCATCGGCAGCGGCGGCGGGTCGGCCTCGGCCGAGGCCTCCACGATCTCCTCGAGCCGTGCGGCGGGCGCGGCCACGAGCATGCGGCCGGCCGCCGACGACGGCGCCCAGTACGCGAGGAGCGGGCCCGCGTGGATCGTCTCGCCGTCGCGCGGCGACTTCGCCGCGGGGCCCCAGGCGCGGACCCGCGTCGCCTCGTCGGCCGGCAGCGACTTCCCCTCGACGAGCCGGGCGGCCCAGCCGTAGACGAGCGTGTCGGCCCCCTCCGTATGCCAGCCGGCCTGGATCGTCTCGACGTCGGCCGGCTCGCAGCCACACGCCGAGGCGACCGCGGCGAGCGCCCGCTCCACGCCGGGTCCCAGCGCCTTCGCGAGCTGCCGCCCCTCCTCGTCGGCCAGCATCGCGGCCGGCCGGGCCACGAGGATCAACTGCGATCCCGCGGGGAGGCAGGCGGGCACGATGGCCGGGCCCGACGTGGGCGACGCCCACGGCAGCGTCGGATCGGCGAAGATCTGCGGCCCGGCCGGCGCGGCGGCCGGCCGTGGAGCCGGCTCCGGCACGGGTGCCGCCGCGGGCTCGGGCGCAGGCTTCACCCGCCCGGACGGCCGCGTCGCGACCCGCACCGGCCGCAGTTCGGGAAGGTCCGGCCGCGGCGGCGGCATCGTCCTGACGATCACGATCACCGCCGCGACGGCGACGAGCAGGCCGGCCGCCGCGCCGCCGACAGCCCGCAGCCGCCTGCCCCGGCGGCGTGCCGCCTCCGCGGCGGCGGCACGGCCGGCCTCCGGATCGGCGACCCGCGCCGCTGCGGGCCGCGCGGTCGAGACCAGCGGACCCGCGGCCGGCCCGGCGACGTCGAACGCGAAGTCGCCCGCTGCCGCTGCCCGGGGCGCCGCGGCCTCCGCGAGCTCCGGCTGCGGGAAGCCGAAGCAGGCGGCGATCGCGCGGGCCGCCTCGGCGGCGTCTGCGTAGCGGTCCCGCGGGTCGCGCGAGGTCATGTAGTCGATGAGCCTCGTCAGCTGCGGCGGCGCGACGGCCGGGTCGAGCGGGCCGGGGCCGACGACCGCGGCGCGGTCGAGCGTCTCGCGGGCTTCGCCCCGCCAGTTGGGCGCCGTGCCCGTGACCATCGCGTGGAGGATGCAGCCGAGGGCATAGACGTCGGAGCGGGCGTCGCACGGAGCCCCGGCGGCGACTTCGGGGGCGACGAACGCCGAACGGCGGCCGAGGAACAGCAGTTCCGGCTCGTTCGCCACGAGCGCGCGCGGCGGCACCTGGTGCGGATCGGTCGCGAGCGGGAATTGCCGCAGCCGCAGGCGGCCACCCTCCGCGGCCGGCTCGCGGACGAGCGCGTCGAGCGACAGCCCGCCGTGCACCTCGCCGGCCGCGTGGAGCTCGGCCACGGCGCGGGCGCAGGCCAGGGCGATCTCGCCGGCCTCGCGGAGCGGCAGCGCGCCGCGGCGGGCGAGCTCGTCGGCGAGCGTCCCGTCGCGGACCTCCTCGCAGACCGCGAACGGCCGGCCGTCGGCCTCCTCGAGCGCCCACGTCCGCACGAGCAGCGGGTCCGCGGCCCGGATGGCGACGGTCGTGCGCCGCAGGATCGCGTCGCGGATCGCCGGCTCGCGCCACTGCCGCCTGCCGAGGAGCACGACGGTGACCACCCGTCCCGAGGGCTCGTGCCGCGCCGTGAACTCCAGCGCCTCGCCGTCGCGGTCGTGGCGCTCGAGCAGCCGGTAGTCGCCGCAGAAGAACGGTCCCCGGTCACCCGTGGACACCCGCTTCGCCTGCCAGCGGGTGAGCGCGCCCCGCTCCACGAGCCAGGCCGCCACGGCCTTGGAGTCGGCAGACGCCGCGGCGGGCCGGGCGTCGTGCTCGGCGCGCAGCGCGGCCGCCGCGGGCCGGTCGCACAGCCCGGTCTCGACGATCAGCCGCCACATCTCCTTGGGGGCGATCTTCGCCATCGCTGCTTCTCCACCGGTGATGGTAGCGTTTTTCGGCCGGGCGGCGCACCGTTGTGGCCGCACGGCCGCCGCCGATACGATGCCCGCGTCACGGAGGACCCGCATGCGATCCAGCGACGCCATCCGCACCTACTTCGACCGCGCCGCCGACCTGCTACCTGTCGCCGGGCATGCGGCGGCTCCTGCTCACCGCCAAGCGCGAGGTGCAGGTGCAGATCCCGATCGAGCGGGACTCCGGCGAGGTCGCCACGCTCATCGGCTACCGCGTGCAGCACAACGACGCCCTTGGCCCGATGAAGGGGGGCCTGCGGTACCACCCGCAGGTCGACCTCGACGAGGTCCGCTCGCTGGCGTCGCTCATGACCTGGAAGACCGCCGTGGTGGACATCCCCTACGGCGGCGCGAAGGGGGGCGTGGCCCTCGACCCGGCCACGTACTCCACCAGGGAGCTCGAGCGCGTGACGCGGCGGTTCGTGGACGCGATCCACGACCTGTTCGGGCCCGACGTGGACATCCCGGCCCCGGACATGGGCACCACGGCCGACATGATGGCCTGGATCATGAACCACTACGGCCGCTACCACGGCTTCTCGCCCGCCTGCGTCACGGGCAAGCCGGTGGAGTACCACGGCATCCCCGGCCGCGAGGAGGCCACGGGCCGCGGCGTCGGCGCGCTGACGCTCAAGCTGCTCAGCCGGCTGGGGCGGAAGATCCCCGGCACCCGCGTGGCGATCCAGGGCTTCGGCAACGTGGGCACGCACACGGCCAGGTACCTCGTCGACGCCGAGTGCCGGATCGTCGCGATCTCGGACGCGGGCGGCGGTTACCACCGCGCGTCGGGCATCGATGTGCTCGAGGCCCTGCGGCACGCGCGGGCCCACGCGGGTCGGCTCGACGGCTTCGCCGGGGGCGACCGGATCACCAACGCCGAGCTCCTCGCGCTCGACTGCGAGGTGCTCGTGCCCGCCGCGCTCGGCGGCGTGCTCACGCAGGCAAACGCCGCGACGGTGCGGGCCCCGATCGTCGTCGAGGCGGCCAACGCCCCGGTCGAGCCCGAGGCCGACGCCGTGTTCGCCGACCGCGGCGTCGTGGTGCTCCCCGACATCCTCGCCAACGCCGGCGGCGTCACGGTGAGCTGGTTCGAGTGGGTGCAGAACCGCCAGTACTACCAGTGGGGAATCGACCGCGTCCGCGGCGAGCTCGACCGGATCCTGGGCACGGCCTTCGAGAACGTCTGGCAGCTCTCGACGTCGCGCACGGTGCCGCTGCGAACGGCCGCCTACATGCTCGGCGTGGGCCGCGTCGCCCGGGCCACCGCCCTGGGCGGCGGCGCCTGACGGCCTACTCGTCCTCCACGACGGGCTTCGGGATCCCCGCGGCGTCGAGGACGACGGCGCGGGTCTGGAGATCCACCGGCCTGCCCTTCGAGAACGAGAGCTTCGCCACCCACCCGGTCCACTCGGGCGGGTCCACGGGATAGTAGTCGAACACGAAGTTGCCGAGGCTGTAGACGATCGGGGCGCCCTGGTGAGTGTCCACCGTCTGCGTCACGTGCGGGTGCGCGCCGATCACCGCCGCGGCGCCGGCGTCCACCATCCTCCGGGCGAGCGCCCGGTGCCTCGCGTAGGGCTCGGCGACGAGCTCCGGCCCCCAGTGCACGAAGGGCACGACGGCATCGGCCGTCTTCCGTGCGGCCGCGATGTCGGCCAGCAGGTCGGCCTCGCGGAGCGGGTTGACCCCGGCCGTGTCCGCGGTGGCGGCCCACTTCTCTCCCTGGAAGTCGTTGCAGGCGAGGATCGCCACGGTGAAGCCGTCCTTGCGCAGGAGAAACGGCTTCCGCGCCTCCGCGAGCGTCGCGCCGCCGCCGCAGTGCGGGATGCCGGCGCGGTCGAGCACGGCGAGGCACTCGACGAGCCCCTCGGGGCCGAAGTCGAGGGCGTGGTTGTTGGCCACGCCGAGCACCGAGAAGTAGGGCTTGAGGACCCGCGGCGAGTCGGCCGCGCCGCGAAAGGTGTAGGCCTTGAGCACCTGCTTCCCGCCCTTGCCGAGCACGCACTCGAGGTTGCCGACGGTGAAGTCGGCGTCGAGCAGCAGGTCGGCACACTCGGCGAACGGATCCTTCCCCGCCGCGACGACGTTGCCGGGCCCGTTGTCGAGCATGATGTCGCCGACGAACGCGACCGACACCACCCCCGGCGGCGACCCCTTCCGCCGCGGTGCCTGCTCGTCCGCGAGCGCCGGAACGACAGAGCCCACGAACATGGCACACGCCGACACACACGCCTTCAGTGACATTTCAGGCCTCCGCGGTGCGAAGATGGCTGGCACGACGTTCAAGTTCCGAGCACGGTAGGTGAGGGGGTCGGCGAACGCTCGAGGAGCCTAGGGCCGCCGCGGCCCTCAGCGACGAGACTTTTGCCGCCCCCGAGCCGGAGGAGGCCGAACGGTCTGTCGACCGCAGCTTCTACTCCGCGGCAGCCCCGCGCGCGGGTCGATACCACTCGCCCCGCAGCCAGTCGGCCAGCAGCCCGATCTGCTCGGCCGAGAGCTGCGGGGCGCCGCCGTCGGCCGACTTCCCGAAGCTCGGCATCCGGTCGTTCGAGTCGCCGTAGAACCGCTCGTGGGCCGGGTCGGCGATGATCCCCGCGAGCCACTCGCGGGAGCCCCAGCCGGTCAGGTCGCAGGCCGTGCCGAAATCGGTGCCGTTGTCGCGGAAGCGGTGGCAGGAGCCGCACCGCTCCGCGTCGGCGACGAGTCCCCGGCCCTTCTCGACGACGTCGGCGGATACGCCGGGATCGCCGCGGCCCGCCTCCGCCGCCAAGGCGGCGATCACGGCCGCGACGTCGTCCTTGCTCCAGGTGTCGGCGTCGGCAAGGTCGTCCTGCACGAAGCCCACCATGTCGCCGTCCTTGTGGGCGGTGTTGCCGAAATACTCCGGGCCCGCCACCCGTTCCGCGTCGAGCAGGCCCGTGACCCAGGCCGCGGTGCCGAAGCCGTGGAGGTTCGGGGCCGACGACTTCGCCAGGATCGCGCCGGCCTCGGCCGACGCGGGATCGACGTGGGCGTGGCAGCTCGCGCAGTGCTGTGCGAAGAGCCGCCGGCCCTGCGTGGCCGGATCCCGGCGCACGAGCTCGAGCATGCCCGCCGGCGGGATCCGCTCCGGCCGGCCGGCGAGTTCGACCGCGCGGTCCGCGTCGGCCCGGGCCTGCCGCACCGCGGCCAGGTAGGCCTCCGAGTTCCGCACCCGCTCGAGCCTCTTCAGCTGCTTCCGCATGGCTGCGATCCGCGCCGGGTCGCCGCCGAGGGCCGCCGCGACCTCGGTCTCGTCGCCGCCCGTCTCGTCGAAGATCTTCCGGGCGTCGGCGAGCGCGGCGCGGTTCACCCACAGCGCGTAGTAGTCCTCGTTGAGCGCCAGCGCCGTGAGCAGGCCCACGCCGGCCAGCAGCCCGAGCGTGAAGGCCACGTTGAAGCGGTGGCCGAGCCTCCAGTTGCCGACGATCGGCATCAGGAACATGACGGCCATGACCAGGCCGGGCACGACGACGGCCCCGAGGAACTCACCGCTCGCGCCCCAGCCCTCGAAGACCTTGAGGAACTGGAACAGGAACAGGAAGTACCACTCCGGCCGGGCCGCGGCGTAGGGCTGCGACGGGTCGGCCGGGGCGCCGAGCTCGGCGCCGACGTGGCCCCAGTCCACCGCGCCGCCGGCCACCATCGTCCGCAGCGCCGGCACGAGGATCACGCCGAGCACCACGGCCATCACCGCGAGCATCGCCACCGCGTCCTTGAGCACCTGGTCGGGCCAGAACATCGCGTCGGGCCCGCGGAGCGGCTGCTTCGCGTGCAGGCCGTGACGGCGAAAGACCGCGAGATGGACGACGAGGAACACGACGAGCGTCGCCGGCAGGAAGCCGGCGTGGAGCGCGAAGAACCGCGTCAGCGTGTGGTGGCCGTAGTCGGGCCCGCCGACCACGAGTTGCTGGAGCGACGGGCCGACGAGGGGCACGAGGCCGGCGAGGTTCGTGGCCACCCGCGTGGCCCAGTAGCCCTTCTGGTCCCAGGGGAGCAGGTAGCCGGTGAGGGCCATGCCGAGCACGAGCAGCATGAGCACGAGGCCGAGCCAGAAGTTCACCTCGCGGGGCGCGCGGTAGGCGCCGTCGATCACGACCTGCAGGAGGTGCAGGGCCAGGAGCACCACCATGGCCTGGGCCATAAAGTGGTGGATCCCGCGGAGCAGCCAGCCGCCAGCCATCTCGTGCTGGATGTAGTAGACGCTCTCCCAGGCCGTCTGCGCGCCGGCCGAGTAGCTCGACCAGAGCACGAGCCCCGTGATCACCTGCGTCATGAAGGCGAAGACGAGCG
>JBJTPA010000021.1:0-3710 GCA_046074885.1 Planctomycetaceae bacterium | reverse complement strand
GCCGCACCACCCGGCTGGCCGACCTGCTCGCGCTCCTCGACGCCATCGACGGCCTCGATCGGATCGAGTTCGTCACCAACTACCCGCGGGACATGACCGACGACCTGATCGCCGCGGTCCGCGACCTGCCGAAGGTCTGCCGCTACCTGCACGTGCCGGCCCAGCACGGCTCCGACGCCGTGCTCGGGCGGATGAAGCGCGGCTAAACCATCGGCGAGTACATGGAGATGCTCGGCCGCGTGCGGGCCGCGATCCCTGAGGCCGCCGTGACGAGCGACTTCATCGTCGGCTACTGCGGCGAGACCGACTCCGAGTTCCAGGCCACGCTCGACCTCGTGAACTCGGCCGGCTTCAAGAACTCCTTCATCTTCAAGTACAGCCCGCGGCCCGGCACGAAGGCCTTCGACCGGCTGCCGGACGACGTGCCCGAGGAGGTGAAGCGGGAGCGGAACCGCGTGCTGCTGGAGGCCCAGGAGGCGGCGAGCCTCGCGGGCAACCGACGGTTCGTGGGCACGCGGCAGCGGGTGCTCGTCGAGGGCCTCTCCACCCGCGACGAGAAGCACGGCGTCGATCCGGGGCCCGACGGCACGGCGCAGCTCTCGGGCCGGACGACGTGCGACCGGATCGTCGTGTTCGACGCGCCGACGCGGCTCGTGGGGAGGATCCTCGACGTCGACGTGCTCGCGGCGGGCGCCTGGTCGCTGTCCGGCGTGGTCGCCGACGGCCTCGCCGACGCGGTGCCGCTCGAGGGACTGCGGCTCTCGGGCGAGGCCCCCGACCTCCACGACATCGCGCTGCCGGCACCGCCGGGCCGCGCCGAGGTGTGACGTGGCGGCGAAGCCCGCGTGGAATCCGGGCGACGCGGCGGACGGCCTGCGGCCGTCTCTCCGCGACTGCGTCGCGGGCATCATCGGGCGGCTCGGCGATCCTCCGGGTGTGGCGGCGGCGTTCGACCGCTTCGTGGCGGCGGCGGATCCACGGTCGATCGCGGAGTTGGCGGACGACCCGGAGGCGCTCGAGGCGTTGCTCACGCTCTTCGCCGCGAGCGCCCACGTCGCGGAGACCGTCATCGCCGACCCCGGCGCGTGGGCGGCGGTCCGCCCGACCCGGGGCAGGCCCGGGCGGCGCGAGGACCTGGCCGCCGATCTCGACGCCGAGCTGGCCGGCGCCGTCGAGCCCGCGGCGGTGATGCGGGCGCTGCGGCGGTTCAAGCGGCGGCAGACGCTGCGGATCGCCTGGGGCGACGTCGTCGCGGGCCAGCGGCTCGAGACCGTCGTCCAGCAGATCTCGCACGTCGCCGACTGCATGATCGCGGCAGCCCTCCGGGCGGCCGAGTCGCGCGTCGAGCGGCTGCGTGGCGTGCCGCGCCGCGCGGACGGCGGGCGGGCCACGATCGCCGTGATCGCGCTCGGCAAGCTCGGCGGCGCGGAGCTCAACTACTCCAGCGACGTCGATCTCGTGTTCGTCCACTCCGACGACGGGCGCGTGGAGGGGGCGCGGCCCGGCACGAACCAGGAGTTCTTCGAGCGGGTCGTGCAGGAGACGATCCGGCTGCTCGCCGAGTCCACCGAGCTCGGCGCCGCCTGCCGCGTGGACCTGCGGCTGCGGCCGCACGGGGCGGTCGGGCCGGCGAGCATGGCCCTCGACGCGATGCTCCGCCACTACGACCGCGAGGGGCGGACGTGGGAGCGGCAGGCCTGGCTCAAGGCGCGCTGCGTGGCCGGCGACTTCGAAGTCGGCGCGCGGCTGCTGGCCGGGCTGGAGCCCTGGATCCACCGCCGCTGGCTCGCCGGGGACGACATCGCCGGCATCAAGGCGCTCAAGCGGCGGATCGAGCGGCGGTCGGTCCGCGCGGGCACCGACGGCCGGGACGTCAAGCTCGGCCGCGGCGGCATCCGCGACATCGAGTTCACGATCCAGTTCCTCCAGCTCCTCAACGGCGGCGACGCGCCGCGGGTCCGCACCGCCTCCACGCTCGAGGCGATCCGGCGGCTGGCCGCGGCCGGGGCGCTCACCGACCAGGAACGCGAGATCCTCGAGCGCACCTACACGCTGCTGCGGACGGTCGAGCACCGCCTGCAGATCCTCCGCGACCGGCAGACGCACCTCCTGCCGGACGACGACGCGGAATTCGGCCGGCTCGCCGCGCGGATGGCGTACGGCATCGGGCCCGGGGCCGGCGATCTGCTCCGGCGGGACCTGGCCGAGGCCACGTTCCTCAACCGCCGGATCCTCGACCACCTCCTCCACGACGCGTTCCCCGGCGAGGCGGCGCCGGAGCCGGAGGTGGACCTCGTGCTCGACCCCGCGCCGGCCGACGACGTCGTCCGCGAGGTGCTCACCCGGCACGGGTTCCGCGACGTGCCGGCCGCCCACCGGCAGCTCGTGGCCCTGGGCGAGGAGAGGGTGCGGTTCCTCTCCACGCGGCGCTGCCGCCACTTCCTCGCGGCCATCGCCCCGCGGCTGCTCGCCGCCCTCGGCCGCACGCCCGACCCCGACGCCACGCTCGCCACGCTCGGGGCCGTCGCCGACTCGCTCGGCGGCAAGGGCGTGCTCTGGGAGCTGTTCAGCGCCCACCGCCCGGCGCTCGACCTGACGGTGCGACTCTGCGCGTCGAGCCCGTTCCTGGCGCGGCTCCTCGTGGGCAACCCCGGCATGCTCGACGAGCTGCTCGACAGCCTGCTGCTCGACCGGCTGCCGGCGCCCGCCGAACTCGACGCGACCCTCGAGGAACTCTGCCGCAACGCCGTGGACACGGCGCCGATCCTGCAGGCGTTCAAGGCGTCGCAGCAGCTGCGGGTGGGCGTCCGCGACGTGCTCGGCAGGCTCGCGGTCGCCGACACGACGGCCGCGCTGACGGCGATCGCGGAGGCGGTCGTCCGGACGGTGGCGGCCGGCGGGCAGGCGGCGCTCGCCGCGCGGATCGGCCCGCCGTGCGCCGGCCCCGTGGTGCTCGCGATGGGCAAGTTCGGCGGTCGGGAGATGAACTACGCGAGCGACGTGGACGTCGTGTTCCTTTACGGCGACGAGGGCGACGCCCCGCCGTCCGCGGGAGCCGGGGCCGCGGGCACGACCGACGCCCACTTCTTCGGCGAGCTGGCCCGCCGCGTCGCGAAGACCTGCAACGCCCACGGCCCGCACGGACGCCTCTACGAGCTCGACTCGCGGCTGCGGCCGCTCGGCCGCGCCGGCTCCCCGGCCGTGTCGGTCGACGAGTTCGCCCGTCACTTCGCCCCCGACGGGCCGGCCGCCGTCTGGGAGCGGCAGGCGCTCGTCAAGGCGCGGGTCGTGGTGGGCGGCCCGGCCGCCGCCGACCGGGTGCGGCGGATCATCGCGACCGCCGCCTGGGAGCGCGAGTGGACCGCCGCGGACGTCGAGTCGATCCGCGCGATGCGACACCGGATGGAGGAGGGGGCCCGGGCCACGAACCTCAAGCGCGGTCCCGGGGGTGTGGTGGACATCGAGTTCATCGTGCAGATGCTGCAGCTCGTCCACGGCGGCCGCGAGCCGCGGCTGTACGCAGCTGATCAAGATGACGCCTCGCTCTTGTCCCTGAAAGCTATCCACCGTGGCGACGAGGGGCCGGGCTGCGCCCCGATTCTCGCGGGAATCCATTTGCCGAAGAATCTCTCGGCGTTGCGCATCGTAGGCTGTGATGACGCCGACCTGATCCGTCGCCGTCTGGCTGCCGAAAGCGACGGACATCTGAC
>JBJTPA010000020.1:0-4821 GCA_046074885.1 Planctomycetaceae bacterium | reverse complement strand
CCGCTCGGCCGCCAGCCGCGCGGCCTCCATGAGCTTCGGCTCCGAGAGCAGGTTGTAGCGCGGGATCTCGGCCTCGGAGACCTTCGACTGCGAGCAGTAGCCGCAGTCCTCGGGGCAGAGGCCGCTCTTGGCGTTCATGAGGAAGAACAGCTGCACGGTCGTGCCGAAGTGCCGCCGCCGCACGCGGTAGGCCGCGGCGAGCAGGTCGAGAAGTTCCTCGTCCGGCGAGTCGAGGATCGCCCGGGCCTCGGCGCGGGTGATCTCCCCGCCGGCGAGGACGCGGTCGGCGAGGTCGTGCCAGCGGGTTGCGGACGCGGGTCGGACGGGAAGGTCGGCGATCGACATGGGAGGCCTCGGGCGGAGCGGGGGACGTGCCGCAGAATGTACGCGACGCGGCGGCCCGGCGGCAAAGCCCCCGGAGGCCGCCTCACTTCAGCCGCGCGAGGAGCGACGAGTCGAACGGCGGGAATTTCGGGTCGAGCCGCTCGAGGGTCTCGCGGACGATCCGGGCCACGACGAGGTTGCGGTACCACTTCCGGTCGGCG
This sequence comes from Planctomycetaceae bacterium, assembly GCA_046074885.1. Taxonomy (GTDB): domain Bacteria; phylum Planctomycetota; class Planctomycetia; order Pirellulales; family UBA1268; genus QWPN01. Next base: position 4,276 of record JBJTPA010000020.1, on the reverse strand, counting down.
GGCACGACGTGCCAGGGGGCGTATTCCGTGTTGCACTTCGTGAGCGCGTCGTCGTAGGCGGCCTGGAAGTCGTCCCAGCGCTCGCGGTCGGCGAGGTCGTCGGGGCCGAGCTTCCACTGCTTCTTCGGGTCGCGGAGCCGGTCCTCGAGCCGTTCCCGCTGCTCCTTCCGGCCGATGTGGAGGAAGCACTTCACGAACGTGAGGCCGCCGTCGGTGAGCAGCTTCTCGAACGCGTTGATCTGGTCGTACCGGGCGTTCCACACGTGCGGCGGCACGAGTTTCCGCACGCGGACCACGATCACGTCCTCGTAGTGCGAGCGGTTGAAGACGCCGATCCGGCCGTGGGCCGGCACGGCGGCGTGCACCCGCCAGAGGAAGTCGTGGGCGAGCTCGAGGGCGCTCGGCGCCTTGAAACTCCGCACGTCGAGGCACTGCGGGCTGATGCCCGAGGCGAGCATGCGGATCGTGCCGTCCTTGCCGGAGGTGTCGATGCCCTGGAGCACGACGACCACGGCCCGCTTCGCCTCCGCGTAGAGCCGGTAGGCCAGATCGTCGAGGGCCTCGCAGTGCCGGCGGGTCTCCTCCTCGGCCGCCGCGCGGTCGAGGCCGTCGTGGAAGCCGGGGTCGAAGTCGGCCAGGCGGATGTCGCGGCCGGGGGGCAGGCGCAGCGGCTGGTGGGACTGGTGAGGCACGGGCACGCTCTCCGGGACGGCCGGGAGTGTACCGCCAGCGTCGGTGGTCAGGCGTCCGCGGACTGGTAGAAGACCGCGCGCGAGCTCACCGGCCGCTCGCGCCGCCGGCGCTGCCGCGGCGGGGCGATCATGCCCGAGTCCACGAGGTCCAGCACCATGCACGAGGCGGCGGCCGATCCCGGCGCGGCGAAGGCCGCCGCGAGTTGCTCGTCGGCCCCGAGCGTGGCGGCGATCGGCCAGATCGCGATGGCCCGGACGGGCGACCAGTCGACGCCGACGGGGACCTCGTAGCGGGCCGGGGCGAACCGGCGGGGTTCATCGGGGCGGGCGGGCAGGCGGGCGGGCATGGCGAATCTCGCGCGAGGGCGGGGGGTGTCGTCGTCGAGCACCGTCGTTGTGACAAGGCACGTCCCGTGCCAAGGCATCGCGTCGCGGTGACGGCCCCCCCAGGCGTCACGGTCCTCCCAGGTTCGCGCCCGCGCGGCCTGCAAGGCCGCCGCCCGGTCCCCGAATTACCACGCGTCGGGGCCGCGCGTGAAAATTTTTCAGGCCCGCCGGCCGGGGCACGTCAGCCGGACGTCGTCCCGGCGCCGCCGTCGGCGGCGGCGGGGCGTGCGGCCCGCATCCGGTCGCGGATCCTGGCGGCCTGCTCGTAGTCCTCGGCCCGGATGGCGTCGGACAGCTGCTCGTCGAGCGTGGGGCCCACCTCGTAGCGGCGACGTACGTCGTCCCGCATCGCCTCCAGCCGGCGGACGAGGTCGTCCTCGGCGTAGTGCTCCTCGGCGTCGTAGCGGGCGAACAGCTCGCGGAACCGGGCCAGCCCGGCGTCGAGTTCGCGGATCGCGCCGCCCGGCCCGCCGTCCTCGAGCGCGGCGAGGGCCGCGGCCTGCACGCGGTGGAAGAGCACGAACGGCCGGTATTGTTCGTGCGACAGCGCCCACTCCTCGTCCGGGGCGTGGTCCCGCACGAAATCCATGAAGGCCAGGCTGTGGTCGGCGTCGCGGGCCGCGCGGCGGTACTCGCGGAGCGACAGCCAACAAACCCGCCGGTGGTAGTACTGCACGAATTCCCGGTCGGCCTCGGCGCACTGCTCGCGGCTGAGGCGGAAGTCGTCGCCCTTGTGAACCACCTCGCCCACGAGGTAATCGAAGTACGTCTCGGCGCCGTGGGGCCGCTGGCCGTCGGGCCGCAGGTCGGCCTCCATTTGCAGCACCCCCAGATCCACCCGCATCTGGATCACCTCGCGGCCGTCGCGGGCGCGCACGAGCCGGGCATTGACCTCCCCCGGCTGGAATTCCCACTTCCTGAGGAGCGGATCGATGTCCCGCGGCGTCGCCATCTGCCTGTCCCTGTCGGCCCGGTCTGCGGGCGTCGCTGCCCGCTCGGCCGATTATACGCAGCGACGTGGCTGCCGGTCCCGTCACTCCGCCGGCGGCCGCCGCAGCCGCTTCGTGCGGCTCCGCTGCCGCTTGGCGTCGAGACGGCCCTCGACGACCCCGCGCGGCACCCTCGTGCGGCGGCGAACCTTCGGCGGCACGGCGGCCCGGGCCACGAGCCGCGCGAGCCGCTCGCGGCACTCGGCCACGTTGCGGCCGCGGTCGCGATGGACCTGGCTGGCGATGAGGATCGCGCCGTCCTTCGTCAGTCGGGGGGCGACCGCGGCCAGGAGCCGGCGGCGGACGTCGTCGGGGAGGTGCGGACTGTTGCGGATCACGAATCGCAGCACGGCCTTGCTGCTCGTGCGGTTGACGTGCTGGCCACCGGGGCCGCTCGACCGCACGAATTGCCACTCCAGGGCCGCGGCGGGGATCACGATGCCCCGCGGGCCGGCGATGCGGATGTCTCCCGGGGTCGTCATCGCCGCCTCCGCCGCCATCGCCACGTGGTCGCGGCCGCGGCGGGCGTGTCCGCCCCGCTGCCCGCGCAGCCGAGCCGCGCGACGTGGTCGCTGTCAAGTGGAAAACCCGCCGCGGCGCCTTCGCGTCCCGGGAGCCCGCGAACCCGCGCGATTCCCGGCGTCGCCGCGTGCGTCGCGGCGCGTCTGGACATCCCGCGCGCGGCGGACCCATACTCGCCCCCCGTCTGGCGGAAGGACCGTCGCGGCCGCGACAGCGGGCCGCACTGGAGGAGGATTCCGGGATGCTCGACGTCGCGATCAGCCAGATGACGACCATGCGGTGGGAACCGACCCGCGAGATCGAGCGCCTCGCCGCGCACGGCTTCGCGGCCCTCGCGGTGTGGCGGCCGAAACTCTCCGACACTGGGCCGGCCGCCATGGCCGCAGCCGTCGCGGCCGCCGGCCTGCGGGCCTCGAGCCTGCAGGCGGCGGGCGGCTTCACCGGCGTCGATGGCCGGTCGTTCCGGGAGAGCGTCGTCGATGCCGAGGAGGCGATCGAGGCGGCCGCGATCCTCGGCGGCGCGGCGCCATCGACGGCGCCCCCCGTCGTCGTGCTGCACGCCGGCTGCCGCGGCGGCCACACGCGGACCCATGCCATGCGGCTCCTGCTCGACGCCCTGACCGCGCTCGCGAGGAAGGCCCGCCGCGAGGGTGTCGGGCTCGCGATCGAGCCGCTGCACGCCGCCGCCGCTCCGGACTCGAGCCTCGTCGCGGGGCTCGACGAGGCGCTCCAGGTCGTGGACGCCATCGACGATCCGGCGGTGGGGATCGCGCTCGACCTGTGGCACTTCGGCGACGACCCCGGACTGGCGGCGCGGCTCCCACGGCTGGCCGAAGCCGCGTCGCTCGTGCAGGTGGCCGATCGGCGCGGGCCGCCCGTGCCCTGCGGCGACCGGTTGCCCGCTGGCCGGGGCGAACTGCCCCTCGAACGGATCGCCGGCGAGCTCGTCCGCCACGGGTATCGCGGCGGGTTCGAGTTCGATCCCGTCGGGGAGGACGTGGAGGCCGCCGGCTACGACAACGTGCTCGGTGCGACCCGCCTCGTCGCCGACGCCTGGGCGGCACGGTTCGCCGCCGCGACCGCCGTGCTGCGGGCCGACCCGGCCCATGACGGCGGCCCGGCAGCGGCGCGTGCGGGTCACTCGCGGCTCGCGGCGGGCTCCGGATCCCGGAGGTCCCAGGCCTCGAGCCAGGCCGTGTCGCGGGGCTGAAGCCCGAGGTCGTCCCGCAGGCGGCCGTCGAAGTCGGGCATATGGGCCGCACCGTAGAAGATGGCGATCCGCGTGTCGCCGGTGGCGACGCGATCCCGGAGCACCTGCATGGCCGCGGCGTTGCGGTCGGTGATCAGCGTCGAGCCCTTCTCGCCGCCGAACGCGGCGGTGAGCACCTCCATGTCGGAGAACTGCTCGGCCATGATCCGCCGCAGCTTGAGCTGCCGCTCCGGCCCCGCGCCGAAGAGGATGCCGAGCATCTCGCCGAAGCCGATCTCGGCGGCGGGGCCGGCGTCGCCCTTCTCGGCCCGGGCCATGCCCTCCCGCATGAGCCGGCTGAACATCGTCCACCACGACTCGCCGCGGCGGGCCATCGCGGCGTCGAATTCCTTGGGCGAGAGGTCGGCGTGCACGAGATTGGGCCGGCTGTAATCGATCCGCTCGAGCTGAAAATCGAGGCCCAGCATCTGCGTGAG
>JBJTPA010000019.1:0-12553 GCA_046074885.1 Planctomycetaceae bacterium | reverse complement strand
ACCCGAGTTCGGGTCTCAACCCGTTCCCGACCGGCGGCGGCCTCGGCGGCCAGAACAGCATCACCAGCGGCATGAACATGGGCGGCATGGGCGGTGGCATGGGGGGCGGCATGGGCGGCGGCATGGGCGGCGGCGGCATGTTCTGCTGGGTGGCGCGCGAGGTCTACGGGCCGCACGACCCGCGCTGGCTCGTGTTCCGCGACTGGATGACGACCGAGGCGCCCGCCTGGCTCCGCGACGCCTACGCGGCGCACGGCCCGATGCTCGCCGACTGGCTGCGCGGCCGCCCGGCGGCCCGCGCGGCCCTGCGGGCGGCCATGGACTCCGTGGTCGAGCCGCGACTGCAGGCCGTCGCGGCCGGAGGCCAGTTCCAGGTGGTCGATGCGAAGGCGCGGCTCGCCCGAGGGGCGTCCGCCGCCCCGCAGCCCGGCGCGGCCGCGCCGGACGCCGAGGATCGCATCGGCCTGCCCGCCGAGGTGCTCGATGCGGACGACCTGCGGGCGGCCGTCGTCGCCTACTTCGCGGGGCCGGCCGCGAAGGCCGCGGACGGCTCCGCGGAGGCCGACGGCCGCGCCGACGCGCTGCGGATGGCGCAGGTGCGGGTCTCGGCGGCCGACCTCGGCAAGGCGCGGAAGTTCGACCGTGCCGCCGAGCTGATCTCCGCGGTGATCTCGTGCGGCAGGGCGGAGCCCTGGATGTACGAGTCACTGGCGCTGGCCCTGGAGGCGGACGGCCGGCCGCGGGAGGAGATCGAACGGGCGTTGCTGTCGAGCGCCGACTTCGCCACGAGCCCCGTCGAGCTGCTGCAGCTGGCCAACTATCTCGCCCGCTTCGGTTCCGACCGGCAGGCGCTGCGGGCCTGCCGCCGCGTGGTGCGGCTCGACCCCGCCAACCGCGAGGCGTTCGCCCTCGCGATGACGCTCGCGGCCCGGGCCGAAGACGCGGCGGCGCTCCGCTGGGCGTGCGCCGGCGTGCTCGGCCACGAGTGGCCCGCCGGCCAGCAGGCCGTGGCGGCGCGGGCCGCCAGGCTCGCGAAGGCGACGATCGAGTCGCTCGAGAAGGCGGGCAAGGCGGACGAGGCGAAGGCCTTCAGGGCCGAGGTGGACGCGGCCCTGGTGCGCGACCTCGTGCTCGAACTGACGTGGAGCGGCGACGCCGACATCGACCTCGTCGTCGAGGAGCCACCCGGCAGCGTCTGCTCCTCCGCGGCCCCCCGCTCCACCGCGGGCGGCGTGCTGCTCGCCGACACCGATGCCGGCGGCGGCGTCCACCGCGAGCGGTACGTGGTGGCCGAGGCGTTTCCGGGCACCTACCGGGCGCTCGTCCGGCGGACCTGCGGCAAGGTCGAGGCCGACACCGTCACCGCCGAGACGATCGTGCGGCGCGGGACCGACGGAGAACAGCGGCAGAAGAAGCAGATCCGCCTCGGGGCCGACGAGTCGCTGATCGTCGTGAACCTCGGCGGCGGACGGCGGCGCGAGCCGCTCCTCGACGCCCAGGTGGCGCAGGACGTGGCCGTCCAGCGGCAGGTCGGGCAGACGGTGCTCGCCCAGCAGTTGGCCACGATCGCCGACCCGCAGGCGGCGGCCGCGATCGCGGCCAGCCGCGCCGGCACCGTCGGCCAGCCGGTGCCCGGCCTGCCATTCTTCCGCAACGGCGCCGTCGGTTACCAGCCGGTCGTCACCACCCTCCCCGAGGGCGTGAACATGTTCGCGCGGGCCGTGGTGTCGGCCGACCGGCGCTACGTTCGCATCACGGCCACGCCGCTGTTCTCCGCCGTCGGCCAGGTCACCACCTTCAACTGGGACAGCGGCGCCGCGCAAAACATCACCAACCAGTCGGCGGGCGTGGGTGGCTTCCAGGGAGCGGGGGGCGTGCCGGCGGCCGGCCAGCAGGCGGCCGGCCAGCAGGCCTTGGGCCAGGCCGCGGGCGTGGCCGTCGCGTTGGGAGTGCAGCCGGTGGGGCAGGGCGTGTGCTGGGTGGCCCGCGAGGTCTACGGCACCGACGACCCTCGCTGGCTCGTGTTCCGCGGCTGGCTCCTCGCCGACGCACCACACTGGCTGCGGGACGCCTACGTCGCCCGCGGCGAGGCATTCGCCGGCTGGCTCCACGACAAGCCGGCGGCCCGCGCGGCCGTCCGGGCCGCCATGGACCGGGTCGTCGCCGGGCGGACCGCCACGCCGGCCGCGCCGTGACGCGATGCCCACGTTCGGCGTGATCCTCGCGGCCGCGGGGCGGAGCAGCCGGTTCCAGGACGCGAACTACAAGAAGCCGTTCGCGCCGCTCGCCGGCCGGCCGGTCTGGCTCCACTCGGCGGAGAAGTTCATCGACCGGCCCGACGTGAGGCAGGTCGTGGTCGTCGTGGCGCCGGAGGACCGCGCCGCCTTCGTCGAGAAGTTCGGCGCGAACCTCGCCTTCATGGGGATCACGCTCGCCGAGGGGGGCGAGCAGCGGGCCGACTCCGTCCGCCGCGGCCTCGAAAAGCTCGACGCCGCGATCGACACCGTGGCCGTCCACGATGCCGCCCGGCCCTGCATCGCGCAGGCCTGGATCGACCGCGTCTTCGAGGCCGGGGCACGGACCGGCGCCGCCATCCTCGCCACGCCGGTGACGGCCACGCTCAAGCAGGTCGGGCCCGGCGACGTGATCGCCAAGACCGTGGACCGCGCCGGCCTGTGGGAGGCCCAGACGCCGCAGGTCTTTTCCCGCGAGCTCCTCGCCCGGGCCTTCGCGGCCGCCGCCGGCAGCCCCACCGACGAGGCACAGGCCGTCGAGGCCCTGGGCCACGCCGTGACCGTCGTGCGCGGCTCGCCGATCAACATCAAGATCACCTGCCGCGAGGACCTCAAGCTGGCGGAGCAGGCGCTCAAGGCCCTGCCGACGCCCCGCCTCGGGGGCCCCGCCCACCCGTTCGCCGGCGACGACGTCTGGAGGTGAAGGTGGCCCACGACCTGCTCGGCGACTTCGAGGCCCGCGGCCTCGTCCACCAGTCCACGGACGGCCCGGCGCTGCGGGCCTGGCTCGCCTCGCCGGGCCGCCGGGTCTATGCCGGCTTCGACCCCACCGCCGACAGCCTCCACGTGGGGCACCTCGTGGCCCTCGTGCTCCTGCGACGGGTCGCGGCGGCGGGCCACGAGCCGGTGGCCCTCGTCGGCGGGGCCACCGGCATGATCGGCGACCCCAGCGGCCGCAGCGAGGAGCGCAACCTGCTCTCGACGGACGAGCTCGCCGCCAACATCGCGGGCGTGGAGCGGCAGATCCGCGGCGTGCTCGCCTCGGCCGGCGGGCGGGTCCACGTGGTGAACAACGCCGACTGGATGCGGGGGGTCGGCTACCTCGAGTTCCTCCGCGACGTCGGCAAGCACGTGCCGCTCGGGCAGATGCTCGCCAAGGACTCCGTGCGGAGCCGCCTCGACCGCGAGGGGGGCATCTCCTACACCGAGTTCAGCTACATGCTCCTCCAGGCCTGGGACTTCGTGCACCTCTCCGACGCCCTCGACTGCCGCGTGCAGATCGGCGGCAGCGACCAGTGGGGCAACATCACGGCCGGCATCGAGCTCGGCCGCCGGCTCCGCGGCCGCGAGCTCCACGGCATCACCTGCCCGCTGCTCGTGAAGGCCGACGGCACGAAGATGGGCAAGACCGCGGCGGGCGCCGTGTGGCTCGACCCGCGCCGCACGAGCCCCTACCGCTTCTACCAGTATTGGATCAACCTCGAGGACGACGACGCCGGCCGCTGCCTGCTGCGGCTCACGGACCTTCCGCTCGATGAGATCCGCGGGCTCGACGCGCGGCGGGCCGCCGACCCGGCCGCCCGCGACACGCAGAAACGGGTCGCCGAGGAGCTCACGCGGCTCGTCCACGGCGACACCGGCCTGGCCGCGGCCCGCCGGGCGACCGAGATCCTCTTCGGCGCCGAGATCGCGAACCTCGACGACGCGGCCCTCGCCGAGATCTTCGCCGACGTGCCGAGCAGCGAGTTCCCGCGCGCGGCCCTCGACGGCGACGGCCTGCCGCTCGTCGACGCCCTCGTGCGGACGGGGCTCGCGGCGACGAACTCGAAGGCCCGGCAGACGATCCAGCAGGGCGGTGCCTACGTCAACAACCGCCGGGTCGCGGACGTGGCACACCGGCTCACGCCCCGCGACCTCGCCGGCGCATCGACGCTCGTGCTGCGGAGCGGGCGGAAGTCCTACGCGGTCGCCCGGTTCGCGTGAGCCTGCCGGCATTGACGCGGCCGCCGGCAGGTGCGACCCTCCCGCCCCCAGTCGGAGCCGCGCCATGCGCACCGCCCTCGTCGCCGTCGCCCTCGGGCTCGCAATGCCCGTGATCGGTGCGCCGGAGCGATGCGCCGCCGCCGACCCGATGCGCACGCTCGCCGAGCAGCTCAAGACCGGGCTGCGTGTGCAGGCGCCGGGCGATGCCGCGTTCTGCGACGAGGTGGCGCGGCTCGTGCGCGTCGGCCGCCTGCCGGCCGACCTCGTGGACGGCACCTACATCTGGGCCATCCGCCGCGGGAAGAAGTACCCGTTCCCGGCGTTCGCCCATGCCATGCGGCTCAAGGCCGATCGCCTGGGCGTCCGCCTGCCGTGACCGGAGCGAGGCGGATGACGGCGTAGGCCGCGTTCTCGTGGAGCCGCGGGAACGGCAGCCCCTCCGCCGCGGCCCGGGGCACGATCGCGTGGTCGGCCCCGTAGCGGTCCGCGACCTCCCGGAGCCGGTCGATCCCGAGCGCCGCCGTCGTGGACTCCATCGCCGCGACACCGCCGTCCCTCGAGAAGCACTCGACGATCCGCCGCCGCCACTCGACGAGCGACCGCGCGTCCTGCGGCATGTTCTTCCACGACACGACCTCGCGGCGGCCGGTCCGCCACGTGAACGACGCGGCGCCGCGCGGGGTGAGGAAGCAGGCGTCGGCCGGGACGTGATCGCGCACCCAGTCGCAGGCGTCGGCCCAGGCCGCGGCGTCCACCTTCGCGTCGGCCCGCGGCGGCACGGCGCGGCCGGGGAGCGGCCAGTGGGCCGACTCGGTGGCGAGGTCGAGGCCGAGGAGCGCAACGGCGGCCGCCCGCGCGATCCCCGGGGGCACGCGCCAGGCCGCGCGGCAGACGCAGTCGACCTCGAGGACGGCCGCGGCGGCACACGCGAGGGCGAACGGCACGAGCACGTCGGCCAGCCGGAACCAGTAGAACCGCAGCACCGCGTGCGTCGCGGCGGGGGCGAGCGGTTCCGCGAGCGACACGAGCCAGCCCGCCAGCGACACGGCGAGGGCCGCGCCGACGAGCGCCGCCAGCCGCCGGCGGGCCGCGGTCGCGGGGAGCAGCCCGTGGAGGAGCCACCACGTGGCCACCGCGAGCAGGTGCCGCGCCGCGAGGCCCGCCACGAACGAGCGTGGCAGCAGATGGTGCGGCAGCCGCTCCACCACGTAGATCTCGTCGGCCGCGGCCCGCGTGGCGGCGTCGATGCCGGCGTTCATGCCGAGCGCGGGCGCGACGCCGCAGGCGGCGAGCACCGCGCCGGCCACGAGCCACCCTGTCGAAGACGGCCCGCCGCCGCGATGCCGGTCCGCCGCACCACGCCCCCGCCGCTCGACGGCCCATGCCACGGCGACCGCGACGAGCGCCCAGCCGCCGACCACCGGATGGATCGCCGCGGCGGCGCCGCAGGCGCACCACGCCCGCGCGAAGCGTCCGCCGGCCGCCTCGCCGACACCGGCGAGCACGAGGGCCCACGCGAAGACCTTCGCCTCGCAGCCACCGATCACCCACTCGCCAGCGGCCGTCGTGAACCGCAGCCCCAGGGAGAAGGCCGCCGCCGCGACGACGCGGCCCCACGACGTGGAGACGAGGGGCACGACCGCGTGGCGAAAGCCGAGGGCCACGGCGAGCCAGCCGAGCATGCGGCCGATCCAGGCGGCGGACTCGAGCGACACCGCCGCGGCGAGCGGACCGCAGAGCGCGTAGAACACGCCGTGGGCGTCGGACGACTCGAGGAAGAAGTCGCCGCGGACCCACGCCGGATCCATCCAGTGCCGCGCCTTCGTGAGGAAGTGGGCCTCGTTGACGTCGGGCGTCGGCCAGGCGCCGGCCGCCGCGAACAGGAGCACGATGGCCGCCGTCTCCGCGGCCGCGCGCATCGCGGCCGCGGCCGCCGATTCGTCCCGGGCGCTTCCGCTCGCCATGGCAGGCACCTATAACTCCGTCGCTCCGCCGCGACCGTCGAGGATAGCCAACGCCCGTGAGCCCCGCGCCAGCTCCCGTTTCCGCCCCGGCCGGCGCCGCCACCGCGGCCGGCGGCGACGCCCTGCGGCGGGCAGCCGCCGCGGGCGAGTTCCTGGGCGTCGTCGGCGCGCCCTTCGCGCTGGCGGCCCGCCTCGTCGAGCGGGCCGGCTTCGACGCCGTCTACCTCTCCGGCGCTGCCTTCTCCGCGGGCGGGCTCGGCGTTCCCGACATCGGGCTCTTCACCCGCGACCAGCTCGTCGAGCAGACCCGGATCCTCGCCCGGTCCACGACGCTGCCGGTCGTCGTGGACGCCGACACCGGCTTCGGCGAACCGCGCGACGTCGAGGAGACGGTCAGGCTCCTCGAGGCCGCGGGCGCCGCCGCGATCCAGCTCGAGGACCAGGTCGGCGCCGACAAGCGGTGCGGCCATCTCACCGGCAAGCAGGTCGTGGACCAGGGCGAGATGTGCGACAAGCTCGCGGCGGCCGCCGCGGGTCGCCGCGACCCCGGCACGGTGATCGTCGGCCGCAGCGACGCCCGCGGCGTGCACGGCCTCGACGACTGCGTCCGCCGCCTGCACGCCTACCGCGAGGCCGGCGCCGACTGGCTCTTCCCGGAGGCGCTCGCCTCGCGCGACGAGTTCACACGCGTGGGCCGCGAGTTCGCCGGCTCCGCGCCGCTCCTCGCGAACATGACGGAGTTCGGCGCGGGGCCGCTGTTCTCGATTCCCGACCTCGCGGCCGCCGGCTTCACCGCCGTCCTCTATCCCGTGACGCTCCTGCGGCTGGCCATGAAGGCGATGGAGGCCGGTCTCGCGGTGCTCGCCGACGAGGGTACCCAGGAGAGCCTCCTCGACCTCATGCAGTCGCGGGAAGAGCTCTACGACCTGCTCGGCTACGACCCGCGGCATCCCGAGCGGCACCGCGCCGCGACCCGGACGGAGGATCCCCGACCATGACCGCCCCGGCTCCCCGTCCCGCCGCCGACTTCGCCAAGGGGCTCGCCGGCGTCGTCGCCGGCACGACGGCGATCTGCTCGCTCGAGGGCACGCTCCGCTACCGCGGCTATGACATCGAGCCGCTCGCCAGGGCCGGTGACTTCGAGGAGGTCGCCTTCCTGCTGCTGCACGGCGAACTGCCGACACATGCGGAACTCGCCGCTTTCCGCGACCGCGTGGCGGCGGCCGCCCGGTCGGTGCCACCGGCCGCGATCGACGCGCTCGGGCGACTGGCGGCCGTGAGCCCCGACGCCTCCCCGATGGACGCCCTCCGCACCAGCGTCAGCGCCCTCGGCCTCGTCGAGCGCGACGACGCCCCCGGCGACCGCGCGGCGCTCGTCGGCCAGGCCGAGCGGCTTCTCGGCCAGGTGCCGGCGCTGCTGGTCGCGTGGCTCGACCTCGCGGCCGGCCGCCCGGTCGCCGCCTGGCCGCCGGGTTCCGTCGCCGCCGCGCTCCTCGAGCGGCTCACCGGCCGGGTGCCGGCGCCGGCGCAGGTCGCCGTCTTCGGGGCCACGCTCGTCTTCTACGCCGAGCACGAGTTCAACGCCTCGACCTTCGCGGCCCGCACCGTCGCCTCCACCGGTTCCGACATGCACTCCTGCATCACCGCCGCCATCGGCGCCCTCAAGGGCCCGCTCCACGGCGGCGCCAACGAGAAGGTGCTCGAGGTGCTCGGCGCGATCGGCACCGCCGAGCGGGCCGAGGCGTGGGTCCACGAGCAGTTCGCCGCGAAGCGGGTCGTGATGGGCTTCGGCCACCGCGTCTACAAGGACGGCGACGTCCGGGCGAAGCTCCTCGGCGCGATGTGCCGCGACATGGTGCGGGGCACCGCCGGCCAGAAACTCGAGGAGCTCGCCGACCGCGTCGAGCGGATCATGCTCGAGCGGAAGGCCCTCAAGCCGAACCTCGACTGGCCGGCCGCGCGCGTCTACCACGCGCTCGGCCTGCCCGTGAGGGTGTTCACGCCGATCTTCGTCGTGGCGCGGATGAGCGGCTGGACCGCCCACGTGGTCGAGCAGGTGGGTGACAACCGGATCATCCGCCCGCTCTCGCTCTACACGGGCCCCGCCCCCCGCGACTACGTCCCGCTCGCCGCCCGCGGGTGAGGTGTCGTCATCAAGTCCCCTCTCCCTTTGGGAGAGGGTGGCCGAAGGCCAGCCCGTGGTCCGGTTGCCTCGCAACCGGATTTCGCTGCTGATCCACGGGCCGGGCTCCAGTCGCGAGGCGACTGGGCCACGAAACGAGGTGACCTCGCCAGCGCGAGGCTCATGCCGGAGCCGCGTCACCGATCGAACAGCCGCTTGATCACCCACACGGTGGCCGCCCGGCCGGCCCGCGCGATCGACCGCGTCAGCGGGATCGACTTGGGGCACACGGCCACGCAGTTCTGCGCGTTGCCGCAGGCCTGGATGCCCCCCTGGCTCGTGAGCGCCGCCAGCCGCTCGTCGGCGATCATCCGGCCGGTGGGATGCGAATTGAAGAGCATCGCCTGGCTGATCGCGTGGGCCCCCACGAACCCGGCGTCGAACTCGGCCCGCCGCCGCTTCTCGAAGTCGACCTCGCTCTCGCCCTCGCGCCGCGCGACCTCGACCTTCGTGAACTGCGGGCAGGCCTCGAGGCAGCAGCCGCAGCTGATGCACGTCGACAGCGGATAGGCGTCCTCCTGCTGCTGCGGCGAAATGCGCGGGCCGGGGCCGTGGTCGTAGGAGTCGTCCACGGGCACCCAGGCCTGCACCCGCTCGAGCGAGCGGAACAGCCGGCGCCGGTCCACCACGAGGTCGCGGACCACGGGAAACTTCGACATCGGTTGGAGCTCGATCTCGTCCCCCTCCGCGAGCAGCTTGTCCACGAGCGCGGAGCAGGCCATCCGCGTGCGGCCGTTGATGAGCATCGTGCAGGAGCCGCAGACCTCCTCGAGACAGCAGCAGTCCCAGGCCACCGGCGGCACCGGCCGGCCGTCCCGCGTGCGGGCCTGAGCCGCGACCTTCTGCAGGACGCTGATCACGTTCATGTTGGGCTCGTGGGGCACCTCGAAGCGCTCCCAGTAGCTCTCGCCCCCCGCCATGTCCTGCCGCAGGATGCGGACGCGGACCATCCGCGGGGCGGCCGCGTGCCCGCCGTCGTCGTGCGCCGGGTCGTCCACCGCCTGGATCATGGTTCTCCTCCGTTCAGGTCGAGGCCGCGGCCAGCGACGACGCCGCGTCGCCGGCTCCGATCCCCTGCCGCTCCCGCCAGACCTCCTCGATCGTCTCGGCCCCGACGAGGCCGGAGAGACGCGGCCGCGGCGGGATGAGCGACGTGTCCACGTCCTGGTAGGAGATCTCGGGGCTGCCGTCGGGGCCGCACTTCGCGATCGTGGACTTGAGCCACTTCCGCGTGTTCGCCTCGAACCGGTCGCACCACTCCCCGGCCTCCCGCCGCTTGCCGGCCGGGTCGGTCGCCGAGATCCCCGGCATCGCGAACGCCGGCTTGAAGTGGGCGCCGCGGCACTCGTCGCGGAGCAGCGCGCCCTTGAGGATCAGCTTCGCCACCGGAAACATGTCGCCGAGGGCCTTCGTGAACACGACGTTCTGGTTCGTCCAGTTGCCGGTGTCGGACACGGCGCACCGCCGCCAACGATCCTCCAGCGTGCAGACCTCTCCGTAGGCGGCTTCGAGCTGGTCGTTGCGTCGCACGACCGTGGCCACGCGGGTCATCAGGGCCCCGAGCTGCTGGTGGAGGTCGTACGGGTTCTCGGTGCCCGCGGTCCGCGCGAGCAAGTCCCGGTGCCGCTCCTCCTCCCGCCGCCGGGCCGCTTCGAAAAGTTTCGCGTCGGCCGGCGGGGCCGAACCCGCGGCGGCGACCAGCGTGGGGGCCACGAACAGGCCGCTGAAGATGCAGGAGAGGAGCGAGTTGGCGCCGAGGCGGTTGGCCCCGTGGTACTGGTAGTCGCACTCGCCGATCGCATACAGCCCCGGGACGCTCGTCTGCTGGTTCCGCGGCGAGCCCTCGACCATGCCCCCCGACGCGCTCCGCTCGTAGTCCACCCACAGGCCGCCCATCGAGTAGTGGACGGCGGGGAAGATCTTCATGGGGGCCGACCGCGGATCGACGCCCTGGAACTTCTCGTAGATCTCGAGGATGCCCCCGAGCTTGCGGTCGAGCGTCTCGCGCGGGATGTGCGTGAGGTCGAGGTAGACGCAGAGCCGGTCCTTCTCCACCGACAGGCCGTCGGTCGTGCAGACGTCGAAGATCTCGCGGGTGGCGATGTCGCGGGGCACAAGGTTGCCGTACTTGGGATACCGCTCCTCGAGGAAATAGCAGCGTTCGGCCTCGGGGATGTCCCGCGGGTCGCGCGGATCCTGCGGCTTCCGCGGCACCCACACCCGGCCCCCCTCGCCGCGGGCGCTCTCGCTCATGAGTCGCAGCTTGTCGGCGCCGGGGATCGCGGTGGGGTGCACCTGGATGAACTCGCCGTTCCCGTACCAGGCCCCGGCCCGGTAGGCGCGGCTCGCGGCGCTGCCGGTGCAGACCATCGACATGGTCGAGCGGCCGTAGATGAGCCCGCAGCCTCCCGTCGCGAGCACCACCGCGTCGGCGGGGAACGCGCGGAACTGCATCGTCACGAGGTCCTGGCAGATCGCGCCGCGGCACCGGCCCGCGTCGTCGAGCACCGGTGCGAGGAAGTCCCAGAACTCCCACTTCTTCACCTTGCCCTCGACCTCGCGGCGGCGGACCTGTTCGTCGAGGGCGTAGAGGAGCTGCTGGCCGGTCGTGGCCCCCGCGAACGCCGTCCGCTTGTAGAGCGTGCCGCCGAACCGCCGCTGGTCGCGGAAGCCCTCGGGCGTGCGGTTGAACGGCACGCCGAGGCGGTCCATGAGGTCCACGATCCGCGGGCCCCAGTCGGCCATCTCCTTGACCGGCGGCTGGTGCTGGAGGAAGTCGCCGCCGTAGACGGTGTCGTCGAAGTGCTTCCACTCGGTGTCGCCCTGCTGCCGGGTGAGCGCGTTGACGCTGTTGATGCCCCCCTGGGCGCAGACGCTGTGCGACCGCTTCACGGGCACGAGGCTGATGAGGTCCACGGAGACGCCGGTTTCGGCCAGCCGCATCGTGGCCGCCAGTCCGGCGAGCCCGCCGCCGACGACGAGAACCCTCGGTTGTGCCATGCCGCTCACCCTCCTGCCCGCGTCCCGGCCGCCGCCGGCACGGAACCCCGCGCCGCGGGCTCGTCCGCCTCGCCCTTCATGAGCCGCTCGCGCCGCTCGCGGTCCTCCCGCATCAGCCGCTCGGTGGCCCGCGCCTGCTCGAGCCGCGTCTCGTCGCCGCCGATCTCCCGGAGCCGCGCCACCGAGCCAAGCCCGGCCGCCGCGAGCACCAGGCCGACCACCACGCTCACCGCGTTCGCCCGCCGCATGGCGGCCGGGCTCGTCCACAGCCCCCAGGTGATCCCCAGCGTCCAGAGCCCGTTGGCGAAGTGGAACACGGCAGACAGGAGGCCGATCACGTAGAGGATCGTGACCGCCACCGGCTGCATCGCCACGGCCGCCGAACTCGACGCGGCCTCGGGCTCGAACCGGCCCAGCCATTCATGGCTGGGATCGAGCCAGCCGCCCATGTGGTGCATGTGGGCCACGTGCGCGAGGATGAACACGAAGGCGATCATGCCCGTCGCCCGCTGGAGGGTGTAGCGGACGTTGCCCACGTACGGATAGGAGCCGACGTTCGGCAGGCCGTTCGAGATGATGATGAAGCCCACGATCGCGTGGAACAGCATCGGCAGGAAGATGAACGCCCACTCCACGAACGGCAGGGCCGCCTCGCCGATCGAATGGATCATGTCGACCCGCGACTGAAACACGCCCGGGCCGGCGAGCACCGAGGCGTTCGTGAGCAGGTGGACGACGAGAAACGCCCCCACCGGCACGAGGCCCGCCAGCGAGAACAGGCGGTAGATGAGGAACTGGTGCCGCGCGAGAAACGACGGGGCGGGATCGCTCACGAAGGGCCTCGATGCGGGGACCGCCGCGGACGCCACGGGGGGCGCCGAGCCGGCGACCGTGAGGAGTATAGGAGGCGCGGCGCCGGCGACAACGGCGGTCCGCCATTTGGCGACCGCGGGGCCATGAATTTATACTCGTGGTGAAGTCGTCGTCGCTGGAGGCTGCTCGGTGACAGGGTTTTCCGCGGGCTCTGCCGATGACGGCGCAACGCGGCCGGACCGCGCGATCCTGGACCACCTTCCCGACGGGATCGCGCTGGTGAACGCCGCGGGCGTCGTGCACTGGTCGAACGACCGGCTCACGGCGTGGTGCGGCTCGTGCGCGGCGGAGGGCCGCGACCTCTTCGCCGTGCTCGG